>JBKOZB010000059.1:0-5029 GCA_046744225.1 Planctomycetota bacterium
AATCCCTCGCAGACCGGGCACCAGCCGAGCGGGCTGTTGAACGAGAAGTGGTGCGGCGAGAGTTCCTCGAAGCTCCGCCCGCAGCCGTCGCACGAGCGGTGCTGGCTGTAGCGATCGACGTCCCAGTGCGGCTCGTTCGCCTCATCGCCGACGCGGGCGATCAGCACGACCCCCTGGCCCAGGTCGAGCGCCGACTCGACCGAGTCGGCCAGCCGCGACCGGGTCGCGCGGCGGACGACCGCGCGATCGACGACGACCTCGACCCGGTGCTTGCGGCGGTGGCTCAGCCTGGGCGGGTCGTCGAGGCTGACCGACCGGCCATCGACCCGGACGCGGGTGAACCCCGACCCGCGCAGCTCGTCCCAGAGGGCGTCGTACTCCTCGCCCTCCCGGCGCTCGACCGGGGCCATGACGTAGACCTTCGTCCCCTCGGGCGAGTGGAGGATCTTCTCGACGATCTCGTCGGCCGTCTGGGTCCCGATCGCCCGGCCGCAGGTCGGGCAGTGGGGTTGCCCGAGCCGGGCGAAGAGGATGCGCAGATAGTCATGGATCTCGGTGACGGTCCCGACCGTCGAGCGCGGGCTCTTGCTCGTCGTCTTCTGCTCGATGCTGACGGCCGGCGAGAGGCCCGTGATCCGCTCGACCTTCGGCTTCTGGAGCGGAGCGAGGAACTGTCGGGCGTACGACGAGAGGCTCTCGACGTACCGGCGCTGGCCTTCGGCGTAGAGCGTGTCGATGGCGAGCGAGCTCTTGCCCGACCCGCTCGGCCCGCTGCACACCGTCATCTGGTGCCGGGGCAGATCGACGTCGATCCCCTTGAGGTTGTGCTGCCGGGCCCCCCGGACGGCGATCGCCGCCAGCCCCTCCTCCGACGACGTCTGGCCGTTCTTCGACACCCTCTTTTGCGGCTTGCCGTCGTGCGGGAGGGGTTTCGGCCCCTCGAGGACGCGGTGTAGGGCCAGACCGGTGTAGCTCTCGGCGACCCGGGCGACTTGCTCCGGCGTCCCCTCGGCGACGATCCGGCCCCCGCCCTCACCCCCTTCGGGGCCGAGGTCGATGATCCAGTCGGCCGTCTTGACCACGTCGAGGTTGTGCTCGATGACGACCACCGTGTTCCCCAGCGCGGTGAAGCCGTGGAGCACTTCGAGCAGCTTGCGGACGTCGTCGAAGTGGAGGCCGGTCGTCGGCTCGTCGAGGAGGTAGAGGGTCCGGCCGGTGCCGCGCTTGACCAGCTCGCGCGCCAGCTTGATCCGCTGCGCCTCGCCGCCCGAGAGCGTGGGCGACGCCTGGCCCAGCTTCAGGTAATCGAGCCCGACGTCGTGCAAGGTCTGGAGCATCGAGGCGATCCTGGGCACGTTGGCGAAGTGCTCCAGCGCCTCCTGCACGTCCATTTCCAGGACGTCGCTGATGCTCTTCCCCTTGAACCGGACGTGCAGGGTCTCGCGATTGAACCGCTTCCCCTCGCAGACCGGGCAGGTGACCCAGACGTCGGCGAGGAAGTCCATCTCGAGCCGGTTCGAGCCGTTCCCCTGGCAGGCTTCGCACCGCCCCCCTTCGACGTTGAAGCTGAACCGGCCCGCCTTGTAGCCGCGCGCCTTGGCCTCGGGCAGCTTCGTGTACAGGTCGCGGATCTGGTCGAACAGCTTGATGTAGGTCGCGGGGTTCGAGCGGGGCGTCCGGCCGATCGGAGCTTGATCGATATCGATGATCTTGTCGAGCTGGTCGGTCCCCTCGATCCGGTCGTGCGCGCCGGGCTCGGCGATGGCGCCGTTGAGGTCGCGGGCCAGGGCGTCGCGAAGGATATCGCCGATCAAGGAGCTTTTTCCCGAGCCGCTCACCCCCGTGACGCAGACGAACAGGCCGAGCGGGATCGAGACATCGATATTTTTGAGGTTGTTCTGCCTCGCGCCGACGACCGTCAGTTTGCGTTCGGTCGGCAGCTTCCGCGCCTTGGGGATCGCAATTGCCTTGTTCCCCGCGAGATACTGGCCGGTGAGGCTCTCGGGCTTCTCGGCCAGGTCGCTGATCCGGCCCGAGGCGACGACTTCGCCCCCTTTGACGCCCGGCCCGGGGCCGAAATCGACCAGGTGGTCGGCCGCGCGCATCGTGTCCTCGTCGTGCTCGACGATGATGACTGTGTTGCCGGCGTCGCGGAGCCGCTGGAGTGTCGCGATGAGCCGGTCGTTGTCGCGCGGATGCAGGCCGATCGAGGGTTCATCGAGGATATAGAGCACGCCGACGAGCCCCGCGCCGACCTGGCTCGCCAGCCGGATGCGCTGGGCCTCGCCGCCGGAAAGCGTCGGCGCGGCACGGTCGAGGGTCAGGTAATGCAGGCCGACGTTGGTCAGGAAGCCGAGCCGCGCCCGGATTTCCTTGAGCAGTTCCTCGGCGATCGTCCGCGAGAGCGGATCGAGCGGGACCGGACGTTCGTCGGGGGCGAGGTCGGCCGGGGGCACGCCGGCCAGGGCGTCGAAGAACCGGGCGACGCGGCCGATCGGCCATGCGCCCAGCTCGACGAGCGTCTTGCCGCCGACCCGGACGGCCCGAGCGCGGGGGTTGAGCCGCGCCCCTCGGCACTCGGGGCAGGTCATGCTCCGCATGTATGGTTCGAGCTTGGCGCGGAGCGGGCCGCCACTGGCGTCCCGGAACTTGGCCATCAGCTCGTTCGCCACGCCCGGCCACTTCTCGGCGTGCGACCACATCTTCCCCCGGCTCTTCCAGCGGTGGACGATCACCCGGTCGCCGGTGCCGTAAAGCCAGGCGTGCTGCCAGCGCGGGTCGAGGTCGCGCCAGGGCCCTTGGAGCATGAAGCCCTTGGGAGGGCCGTCGGGGTCGGCCTCCAGGTTGGCGGCGACCCCCTCGAAAAGGTGCCGCCGCCACTTGCCCATCGCCTTGACCGGCCCGAGCGGCTCGATCGCTCCGTTCCAGACCGAGAGCGACGGGTCGGGCACGAGCAGCGCGGGGTCGAAGTCGTGGCGGACGCCCAGGCCGTCGCAGGCCGGGCACATCCCCTGCGGGCTGTTGAAGCTGAACAGTTGCGGGCTGGGCGGGTCGAAGCTCAGGCCGCACGCCGCACAGGCGTAATGCGACGACAGGAGCAGGTCGGGCGCCCCCTCGGCCGCGATGACGACCGTCCCCTCGCCGAGCTTCAACGCCGCCTCGACCGCCTCGGCCAGCCTGGGCCGGACGCTCGGGCTCGCCTTGAGGCGGTCGATCACCACTTCGATATGATGCTTCGTCTGGCGGTCGAGCGCCAGGTTCTCGGAGAGCGAGACGACCTCCCCGTTGACCCGCGCCCGCACGTAACCGGCGCGGGAGAGTTCCTGGAAGAGGTCCTTGTACTCCCCCTTCTGTCCCCGGATCACCGGCGCGAGCACGCTGTAGGCCGTGCCGTCGGGCAGGTCGAGCACGCGCGCGATGATCTGCTCGCGGGTCTGGGCCGCGACCGGCCGGTCGCATTTCGGGCAGTGCCCCTGGCCGACCCGCGCGTACAGGACGCGGAGGTAGTCGTTGATCTCGGTGATCGTGCCGACGGTGCTTCTGGGATTCCGCCCGCCGGTCTTCTGCTGGATCGAGATCGACGGGCTCAAGCCGTCGATCCGGTCCACCTCGGGCTTCGGCATCTGGCCGAGGAACTGCCGCGCGTAGCTGGAGAGGCTCTCGACGTAACGTCTTTGGCCTTCCGCATAAAGCGTGTCAAAGGCGAGCGAGCTTTTGCCCGACCCGCTGACCCCGGTGAAGCAGATGAGCGAGCCGCGCGGGAGGTTGAGTGAGACGTCGCGGAGGTTGTGCTCGCGCGCCCCCCGGATCACGATATCCGTCGTGGCCATCCGTGGAGTGTCCCCAAGTCGGCGTCGGTTCCTGGTGGCGGTTTCGTCTCGAATCGGGCGGTGGAGTAGATACTATACACGTGTCATCGGGGGCTTGTCCATGCGCGTTTGGCCGTGGCTTTTTCAAAGAGTCTGGGGATGGTCCAGCCGAGAGAAAAGAGGGAAACTGGTCCGTCCGCGCGCCGCGCGGCCCCTGTTCCACTTTGACGACGAGGGAGAGGCTGAGCGTGAGTGACCCGCAGAGCGAGCGCGTGCTGGTCGTCCCGAGCGCGGAGCTGGACCGGCTGGGGCGATTCCAGGGGTTTTCCGGCGAGGCCGAGCGTTATCTCCAGGCCCTGCTCGTGCCCAAGCTGGCGCGGTTCCGGCCAAGGTCGGAGGTCGAGGACGACCCGGGCTTCAAGCAAATCATCCCGTACGTGGTGTTTCGGTGCGGCGACGCGGTCTTCTGCTATACTCGCGGCGGCTCGGCCGGCGAGGCCCGGCTGCGGCGTCGGCGTTCGCTGGGCGTCGGGGGCCACGTCGCCGAGGCCGACGCCGACGGCCGGCCGACCCTCGACGCCTACGAGATGGCCCTGCGCCGGGAGCTGGATGAAGAAGTCGCGGTCGCCAGCGACGGACGGTTGAGCCGAGTGGGCCTTATCAACGACGACTCGACGCCGGTCGGCCAGGTCCACCTGGGCGTCGTCCACGTCTACGATCTGGAGCGCCCCGCTGTCGCCCCACGCGAGGACGGCCTGGCCGAGGCCGAGTTTGTCTCGCTCGCCCGCCTCCGCGACCAGTGGGACCAGTTCGAAACCTGGTCGCAGATCTGCATCGAAGCGTTCCTCAAGGCGGGGTGAGATGTGGGATTTCGTAGGGCGTGCCCCACACGCCCTATGAAACTCTCTCCCTCATGCGGCATCAACCGCCTCGTACACCTTCCCGTGCTGCTTTAGCCAGTCCAGGTCGCCTCGTCGCGCATGTTCCTCGACTTCTCGTAGCAGTTGCACAGTCTCGGCCTCGTAGCAGGGTTCGCTCGGATCATCGATCGGGATGACCATCTCAACCTCGACCGCCACGACATAACGGTCGGTATGAATCCAGCGAACGCGCTTGACTCGCTGACCGGGGATTCGCATGGCTCTTACCTATCAAAGAAGTGGACCGTCACCAGTTTTGCCACACCGCTCCGACGTAGATGCGACCAGACGGCCTTGAAC
>JBKOZB010000041.1:0-7198 GCA_046744225.1 Planctomycetota bacterium
GTCCTGGACCTTGCGGCCGACCGCATCGAGGAAGTAATAGTAGGATCGAAAGCGCTCTCCGACGCCTGCGGCGCGCCACCAACTGGCGGCCGTGCGGCGTCCGGAAGCCAACAGGATGCCCAGGATGACATCGGCCAGCCTCCAGGCCAACCGATCATGAAGGGGAGCGGCCAAGGCGGCGACCCAGGCCATCCACTCGGCGGTCAAGGAAACGGCGCCCACCGTCGTCCCTCCCGGGTGCGACTGCGATCGAGTAGCAACCGCAATCGTGCCGGGAGGGCGAGGGTCACCTCAAGCAGGCAGCCCTCGGACAACCGTCAGTTTTGGGAAAGTGCAGTATCTTTCTTACCGGGTTAATACTGGACCTGCTTGACGTGCTTGCGCCCGCTCTTGGTCCGGCCGTAGGCGGGGGCATCGGGGTCGGTGGCGCCTGGCCCTGGGCCGACTCGATCTCGTCGGCCCCGTACAACTCGATGGTGGTGAGATCGTAGTGGATCTGGCGGACGTCGAGTCGGAAATGTTCGATCGCCTTGAGGACCAGAGCAGCCTGAATGGTGGGGGCGTACTCGGCGAGGCGCTCCAGGGCGCGGCCGAGCCGGTCGTCGTTGAGTTGCTTGACGGTCAGGTCGGAGTAGATCGGTCAGGGCGGCGGTGCGGGCCCATTCTCCGACGCGGAAGAGGGCCTTGGGCTGGAGAAAGCGGTTGGCGATGAGGACCTCGACCAAGGTGCCGAGGGGGACTTCGCCCTCCCAGGGGACGAGGAGGTCGATGGTGGTGGCGAGATCGAGTCGCACGAAGCAGTGGGCGATGGCAGGCAGGGCGCCGACGCTCTGGGTCTGGTATTGGGTGGTAGCAAGCATGGTGCAGTCCTCCTTGGCGAGCGGGACAATCGCCAGGTTTGCCAGGAGTGCTGCAGCAATGCTATCCCATCAGGCTGAACCCACTCGGAGGGGTGCGGAATGTGAGTATCTATCCCAAGATAAACTGTCAAGAGCCCTGCGTGAGCACCGGTTCAGACTATCTCGGGACGAGAGTTGCCAGTATCATGGGCTCCGTGCGGGCCCTGTTCAGGCTCTTCTCCGCGCCGCTGTTCGAAACCACCCTCCTTCAGGATTCGCCGGAGACGGGAGACACCTGTGGGTGGCTCCCAGGGTCTGATGGCTTGTACGCTCTTGGATCGCCCTGTAGTCATGGGATAAGCCCGATGCCGGCGCACCGGCCGACGTCGCCCCGTCCAGGCGCGCAAGTCCCATGGCCGAGAGCTTGAACTGCGTCCCCTGGCCGCGGGGCCTCGGCCTTGAGGCGACCCCTCCGTGAATGATGTTCGCATCCCCATTGATCGGACTGGGCCGGGCGAGAGGCCGGCGGAGGAGCAAGCGATACCGGCGGGGACAAGGAGCGGAATGATGCTCAAGCCTGGGGCGCTTTTGACTGTGGTCGTGCCCTTCCTTAGCCGGGACGGGGAGGAAGGATATCCGGGCAACCTCACCGCCACCGTGACCTATATGTTGGCATATCAAAATAAGTTGATGATTGATTACGCCGCCACGACCGACCGGGCCACTCCGGTCAACCTCACCAACCACAGCTATTTCAACCTGGCCGGTCCCGGCGCCGGCACGATCCTCGAGCATGAACTGATGATCGCGGCTGATCGGTACACTCCGGTGGACGACACGCCCATACCGACCGGGGAAATCGAGCCCGTGAAGGGGACCCCGCTCGACTTCACGTCCCCGACCCCGATCGGTGCTCGCATCGATCAGCTCAAGGGTGAGCCCGGTGGGTATGATCACAACTTTGTGCTACGGGATGGCGGGAAGGCACTGGTCCTGGCGGCCCGGGTGCACATCTCAAGAGCGGGCGAGTGATGGAGATGCTCACCACCGAGCCGGGAGTGCACTTCTACAGCGGCAACTTCCTGGATGGAACGATCACGGGCAAGGGCGGTGTCGTGTACTGGAAGCATCAGGGGTTCTGCCTGGAAGCCCAGCATTTTCCCGACTCAGTCCATCATGCCAACTTCCCTCGATCATCCTCGAGTTTGGCAAGACTTATCCGCAGACAACGATCTACAAGCTCTCCGCCCGGTAACTCCGACAGACGCGAAGAGCCAGTTCGAAGGGACGAAGGCGAGGGACGGGGCGGATTCCGAGTCGATCGGCTTGCCTCCGTGAATTCGGGCGGAGACAGGGCTGGTTCGGTCAGTTAACGCAGGGACCGAAAATGAATGCCACATTGGCGTGGATTGATTACGCGATCATGCTGATCTATCTCGTCTCCGTGCTGGGGATCGGCTTCGCGCTGAAGCGGTTCATGAAGACCAGCTCCGACTTTTTCCTGTCGGGGCGGTCGATCCCGGCCTGGGTCTGCGGACTCGCGTTCATCTCGGCCAACCTCGGCGCCCAAGAGGTCATCGGCATGGCCGCCTCGGGGGCCAAGTACGGCATCGCCACCAGCCACTTCTACTGGCTCGGCGCCATCCCGGCGATGGTCTTCGTCGGCGTGTTCATGATGCCGTTCTACTACGGCTCACGCGCCCGCTCGGTGCCCGAATACCTCCGGCTGCGGTTCGACGAGAAGACGCGCGGTCTGAACGCCATCACGTTCGCCCTTATGACTGTCATGTCGTCGGGGATCTCGATGTACGCGATGGCCCGGCTGATCCAGAATCTGCACATCTTCGACGTCCCCTTCCAGCACCTCGGGCTGCCGATGACCTGGATCTTCCACCTGAGCATCCTCGTCTCCGCCCTGATCGTCCTGGGCTATGTCTACCTCGGCGGCCTGACCAGCGCCATCTACAACGAGGTGCTCCAGTTCTTCCTGATCGTCGCGGGCTTCCTGCCGCTGGTCCTGCTCGGGCTCAAGAACATCGGCGGTTGGAGCGGGCTCGTGCAGCATGTGCCCGCCGGCCTCACGCACACCTGGGTCGGCATGGGCAGCCCGAGAACCAACCCGATGGGCGTGGAATGGTTCGGGCTGGCCATGGGGCTGGGCTTCGTGCTCTCCTTCGGCTATTGGTGTACCGACTTTCTCGTCATCCAGCGGGCGATGGCCGCCGACTCGATGAGCGCGGCCCGGCGCACCCCGCTGATCGCGGCGATCCCGAAGATGTTCTTCCCGTTCCTGGTCATCCTGCCGGGGCTCATCGCCATCGCCCTGCCGACCACCGCGGCCGATGACCCGTCGGCCCAGCCGCCGGGGGCCTTCGCCCCGGCCTCGGCCGGCAAGGGGATCATCCCCGTCAAGGTCGATCCGCACACCGGCCAGCCCATGTTGGACAGCCACGGCAAGCCGGAGTACGACTATGACCTGGCGATCCCCAACATGCTGCTGCACTACTTCCCGACCGGCATGCTCGGCCTCGGCCTGACCGCGCTGCTGGCCAGCTTCATGTCCGGCATGGCCGGCAACATCACCGCCTTCAACACCGTCTGGACCTTCGATATCTATCAGGCGTACATCCGGAAGCACGCCAGCGACCGCCACTACCTGCTGATGGGGCACTTCGCCACCTTGTTCGGGACCGCCATGTCGATCGGCGCGGCTTACATGGCGACGCGCTACAACAACATCATGGACCTGCTCCAACTGGTCTTCGCCTTCGTCAACGCCCCCCTGTTCGCCACGTTCCTGCTGGGGATGTTCTGGAAGCGAACGACCGGGCACGGCGCGTTCTTCGGCCTGCTGGCCGGCACTGCGGCGGCCGCGCTGCACCACGGCCTGACCCTGCCCGAGGGCTCCACCCCGGGGATCAAGGGGGGGTGGATCACCGTCGTCCACACCTATCCCAGCGAGATGGCCCAGAACTTTTGGGCGGCCATCGTCGCCTGGACGATCTGCTTCGTGGCCACGATCATCGTCAGCCTGTTCACCGCGCCGCGGAAGGCCGAAGAGTTGGTCGGCCTGGTCTACTCGCTGACCCCGCACACCACCGAGGAGCACCTTCCGTGGTGCCAGCGCCCGCTCACTCTCGGCCTCGTGGTTCTGGTCCTCTCGCTGGGCCTTAACATTCTTTTCCGGTGAGGCGACGATGTCGCTCGATATTCGCGTCCCGATCGGATTGCTGTTCGCCAGTTTGGGCGTCCTGCTCGTGATCTACGGACGACTCAGCGATCCAGCGATCTACCGCCGCTCGCTCGACATCAACATCAATCTCTGGTGGGGTCTGGCCATGTTGATCTTCGGGGGACTCATGGCCACGTTCGGCTTCCGCAAGTCCGGGAGCCGACCCTCGTGAATCATCTGAGCCAACGAGGGGAATGACGGAATGACGAATAACGAAAGAATGTCGAGGTCCGAATGACGAATCGCAAGCGGCAAAGCAACCCGCCCTGCGATTCGTCATTAGACATTCGTTATTTATTCGTCATTCGTCATTCAGATTTCGTCATTCCCCGCGGCCAGGGTTACAGGTCGTAATAGAGGAAGAACTCGTAGGGGACCGGCCTCAGGTTGATCGGCGCCAGCTCGCGTTCCCGCTTGTAGGTGATCCAGGTCTCGATCACATCCGGGGTGAAGACGTCGCCCTTGAGCAACCAGGCATGGTCGTTTTCGAGCGCGTCGAGCACCTCGCCCAGCGAGCCGGGTGTGCTCCGGACCCGTTCGGCCTCTTCGGGTTCGAGGTCGTACAGGTCTTTATCGATCGGCTCGCCCGGATCGATCTTGTTCTGGATCCCGTCCAGGCCGGCCATCAACTGGGCGGCGAAGCAGAGGTAGGGGTTGGTCGACGGGTCCGGGCAGCGGAACTCGATCCGCTTCGCCTTCGGGCTCTTGGAGTAGATCGGGATCCGCACGGCCGCCGATCGGTTCCGCTGCGAGTACACCAGGTTCACCGGCGCTTCGTATCCGGGCACCAGCCGTCGATATGAGTTCGTCGTCGGCGCGCAGAGCGCGAGCAGGGCCGAGGCGTGCTTGAGCAGGCCGCCGATGTAGTACTTGGCCATCTCGCTGATCTGGCCGTAGCCCTTCTCGTCCCAGAACAGGTTCGTCTCCGACTTCCAGAGGCTCTGGTGGACGTGCATGCCCGAGCCGTTGTCGCCGAAGATCGGCTTGGGCATGAAGGTTGCGGTCTTGCCGTGCTGGCGGGCGACGTTCCGGATGATGTACTTGTAATACATGAGGCTGTCGGCCATCTTCGTGAGCGGGCCGAACCTCATGTCGATCTCGCCCTGTCCGGCCGTGCCCACCTCGTGGTGATGGATCTCGATGGGGACGCCCACCTCCTCGAGCTTCAGGATGATCCGTGAACGGAGGTCCTGGAGCTGGTCGGCCGGCGGGCAGGGGAAGTACCCCTCCTTGTGCCGCAGCTTGTAGCCCAGGTTCGGGCCCTCCTGGCGGCCCGTGTTCCAGACGCCCTCGATGGAATCGATGTGGTAATAGCCGCACTGGGCGTTCTGGTCGAAGCGGACGTCGTCGAAGATGTAGAACTCCGCCTCTGGCCCCCAGTAGCTGATGTCGGCGATCCCGGTGTTCTTCAGGTAGGCTTCCGCCTTCTGTGCAATGTGGCGCGGGTCGCGGGTGTAGGCCTCCCGCGTCACGGGGTCGAACACGTTGCAGATCATGCTCAGGGTCGGGACCTCCAGGATCGGGTCCATGTAAGCGGTCTCAGGGTCGGCGATCAGGATCATATCGCTCTCCTGGATCTGCTGGTAACCGCGGATGCTGGACCCGTCGAACCCGATGCCGTCCGAGAACAGGTCGTCGCTGAAGTCCTTCATGGGGAGCGAGAAGTGTTGCCAGACCCCGGGGAGGTCTACGAACCGCAGGTCCACGATCTTGGCCCCAGCCTCCTCCGCCAGCTTCCGCACATCTTTCGGAGTTTTTGCCATGTCTACCCTCCTTCAGAGGATGCCGTCACAAAGTCATTCTCCCGGTCCACACGATCGGTCGGTCTTTGGATTCCGACCAGCGCGAACTCGTAATTAGTAACGTCGTGATGCCTCATGGGCAATGATCAAGTCACCTCGAAGAACTCCGAATTTCGTGACGGGATCGGCGCGGACCCCGGCCAGCCCTCGGACGAGAAGGGCGGCCGACCATTCAACCGGCGCCGCTGAGGAGCCGTTCGGCGTCGTCCCAGAGGCCACGGACTGCGTGGAGCGTCCGGTTCAGCTCGTCCTGGAGGTGGGCGGGGTCGGACCGGCGGAGGCGACGGGCGAGCTGCAGGAACTCGTCCGATCCGGCGGGCGGGACGGTGAGGTCTTTGGCGTCGCCGTGGACCACGCGGAGGGCGTCGATCAGCGCCCGGAAGAATCGGTAAGCGGACCGGAGCAGCTCCACCGGCTCGGAGGTCAGCCGGCCGGACGTCCCGAGCGCGGCGATCGCTTGCAAGGTGTTGGGCGTCCACAAGATCGGATCGTGCCCACCGTGGGTGATCTGGAGGGCCTGGATGATGTATTCCACATCGACCAAGGCCCCCGGACTGTACTTGGCGTTCACCGTCCCGGGCCGGACGAGTTGCTCGACCTGGAGCTGGCGCAGCCGTCGGCAACCCTCCAGGTCGAAGGGCTCCGGGCCGTAGACGAACCGGTCCCGGAGCGATTCGACCTCGCGCCCCAGCTCCGGGTCGCCCGCGATGGCGCGGAGCTTGATCAGCGCCTGCCGCTCAAAGCCCCACGCGGGACCGCCGGCCCGGTAATAGCCGGCGAACGCCGACAGGGCGGTCGCTGGTGGACCACCCCGCCCGTAGGGACGGAGCCGGAAATCGATTTCGAACGTCCCCCCACGGCGCGCGGCGAGCACTTGCCGGAGGAGGGCCACGAAACGGTCGAAACAGGCCCCCGCCCCCGTCGATCCGACCACCTCGGCGATGTCCCGATCATCGTAGACGAGCATCAGCTCGAGGTCCGAGCCGAACCCCAGCTCCCGGCCGCCACACTTGCCCAGGGCCAGCAGCGCCGACGGCGCGGGACGGCCGTCGGTCCGCCGCGGCAGGATCGGGGCGAGCTCCTCCCGCGCGATCCGATCGGCGCCCTGGAGCAGCGCCTCGGCGACGTCGGAGAGCTCCGCCGAGAACCCCTCCGGCCCGCCACTCAGGCCGAGGATCGCGCGAACCCCGGCCCGGAAGAACTCGCGGTCGCGGAACCGCCGCAGCGCCTGGGCCTTCTCGTCCAGAATCGGGGCCGCGGACAGCGCGGCATCTCGAGCGGCAGCCAGCTCGGCCGAGGTCCGGGCGCGCCGCCACTCGACCGGG
>JBKOZB010000318.1:0-11264 GCA_046744225.1 Planctomycetota bacterium
TCCTTTCCCTTCTGCCGATCCTGGCGGGCTGTGCCGGCGGCGAGGAGGTGACGGTCCAGGCGATCGGCAAGGCGCACCGGCTCTGGGAACAGGCCCAGATCCGCGACTACGACCTCGAGTGGACCAGCTCGGGCCTGAACAACGGCCATTACCGCGTCGCGGTGCGCGGGGGACAGGTCCGGTCGATCGAGTCGGTCCAGCCCAACGGCCAGAGCGTCACGGTCGACCCGGCCGAGCCCAGGTATTACGGGGTTGAGGGTCTGTTCACCATTCTCAAGGACGAGCTGGCCCAGTTGCAAATGCCCGAGCCGTTCGGTCAGGCCAAGGGGAACAAGGTCGTGATGCGGTTCACGCCCGACCCGAAGCTCGGCTTCCCCCGGCGCTATCGCCGCGACGTCCTGGGGACGCCGCAGGCCCTGGCCATCGACGTCATCCGGTTCGTTCCCGATCCCCCGGCCCGGTCCGCTCCATCCTCTTGAGGGTCCATTCGCGTGTTGTTGGAGAGCGAGGGCCGTTCCGCTCCGCCCCGAACGGGCAACACCCGATCGAGAGACCGACGCCCCGTGCGCGACATCCCGGACCAAGATCGGCAGTGGAGCCGTCACGCGGCGCGCTATGACGAGCTGTTTCTCGACGCCCTCGATCCCGGCGTCGAGAACCCGCTCTTCGCCGCGCTCGAGGCGATCCCCGAGCCGGATCGCCGGACGGTGGCCGACCTCGGGTGCGGGACCGGCCCGCTCCTGCCCTTCCTGGCGCGGCGGTTCGGCCGGATCATCGCGCTCGACTTTGCCCCCGGCATGATCGCGCGCGCCCGCCACCGGCTCGGTCCCGAGGCGGCCCGCGTGACCTTCGAGACCCGGCCGATGGACGACCTCCAGGCCTACGCCGGCCAGCTCGACGTCGCGGTCGCCGTCAACTCGCTGGTCATGCCCGACGTCCGCGCCATCGACCGGACCCTCCGCGCCATCCGCGCGGCCCTCCGGCCCGGCGGCGTCTTCCTCGGCGTCGTCCCGGCGATGGACGCGATCCACTATCACACCATGCTCCTGATGGACCAGGCACTCGACCGTGGGCTGGCCCCCGAGGAGGCCGAGCGGCACGCGGCCTTCCACGCCGAGCACCACTACTATGAATTCGCCTTCGGCCGGTTCTCGTTCCAGGGGCTCCGGCAGAAGTTCTGGCAGCCATTTGAGATCCGGCATCGCCTGACCAAGGCCGGGTTCGCCTCGGTCGACCTCGACCAGGTGCTCTACCCCTGGGACGAGAGCCTGGCCGGCGGCACGGAACTCGCTCAATACCCTCGGAGCTGGGATTGGATGTTCCTCGCCCGCCCCTGACTTCCGTTACGGACGCGATCCCCCCGAGGAGGCGACTCCGTGGCCCCCGAGACGCAGACGACCCAGCACCAGACGCAGGAACAATCGATCAAGGCACGGAAGAACGAGCTGTTCGAAGAGGAGGCTCGCAACGCAGAAGAAGGAGTGGGCCCCGTGAGACCCTTCCGCGCCTATCTTCGCGAGACCCCGGCCGCGCCCCTGTCGCTCGGCGTCAAGGCGAGCCTCTGGGGCATGGGCGCGGTGGTCGGGCTCCTGTTCGTAGCCGCGATCGCAGGCGGCCACGGCACGCGCGCCAAGGTCCCGACCGGCCTCATCATCCCTACCACGACCCCGCTGTCGATCGCGCCCTCGATCGCATCCCACACCGCCGCGCCGGCTCCCGCTCTCACACCGACACCCGGGCCCGACAAGAAGGTGGAGAAGAAGGATAAGGAAAGGAAGGAGAAGAAGAACGCGCCCAAGCCGGTGGTTACCGCGAAGGCCGAGACGCCCAAGCCTGAGCCCCCGGAACCGGAAGGACCCAAGTCGGAGACCACCGTGAAGGCCGGGACGCCGAAACCGGAAAATCCCACGCCGGCTCCGGCCCCCGCGCCCGCGACAGTCGCAGCTCCCGCGCCGACTCCAACACCGATGCCGGGCGTCGCGGCCAACAACGCAACCACGAAACCCGACAACACGGCGAAGCCCGGGACAGCGGCCACCGCGGAGGCACCGAAGACCGTCCAGCTGAACCCGCAGCCCGCCCTCGGCGCGGCGCCCACCAACACCGCCGAGGCGACCCCCAAGGAGCAGGTGAAGAAGAAGTCCTCGATCTTCAAGAAGAAGAAGCCGCCCGTGTTCAGCTATCCGAAGCGCGAGCCGCGGCCCGAAAGGAAGGAGCCGTTGCCCGACCTGTCCAACCCCTCGACCTCGACCCCGTAAGCACGCCGCCCCCGAAAAATCGGCGTGGAGCGGAGATTGGCGGAACGATTCTCGACGCGCCCAAGGCGGTCCCGAGCCTCCCCCACAGCGGCTCGGGCCCGCCTTCGCTTCGTCGATCGGACGATCGGAAGTCGTCTCCGGTAAAACTCGGGAGCCCGTCCCGGCGGCCCCCGTTCTGATCGCGGGGGCCGTCGGGACGGGCCCGGAAAAAAGGAGACTGTAGCTGGGCTACCGGGACGATTCGCGCCATCGCACGGCAATCCTCAAGGATTCCGGCGCGGGATCTCAGCGTTGACATCCGATGCGCTCCGGGCGTCGCTTCCGGCTCGTTTCAGGGCGTTGACTACTTGAGAAAGCGCCCAAGCACCCGGTAGCTTTGCTATAGTCTCTTAGCTCATATCGGGCAACTGGTGGGGCACGATCCTGCGGGCTCGGCATGACACGCCGTAATCCCTTGAAAGCCAAGGTGATTCGCTGGCTCGGTAGCAAAGGCCCCGATGGCACCACCAGTTGCCCGACATGAGCCAGTCTCTTTTCCGATGGAATTTACACGAACACGCCGGTCTCCCGAGCCGGCGACGTCGCACCATCGCCAGATGAGACAGGATGAGAGTCCCCCCGAACGAACCGCGACGCGCCCCCAACGGGGAACGAACCGAACATCAACGATCCCCGGAGGGGCAGCATCACCGATTCTAAGTTTAAGAGGCGAACATGTTTATGACCCGATATACGGCCGAGGATCTGAAAAAGTTGCCGCTTCGGGCGATCGTGGCGTTCGCCGCCCGTTGCGCGCGGAGGGTCGAGCACCTCTCTCAACTGCCCGAAAGCCACCCGGAAAAAGAACGGCGTCGGATAGCCGTCGACGCCGCCATCCGGATGGCCGAGGCATTCTCCGCCGGCGCGCCCTGCACCTCCGTCGAGTCGGTGGTCCAGGCGGTCGACGCGAGCCGAGGCGTTACGGGTGGCGGGCTCAGGTGCGAGAGCGCGGTCGCCGCGGCCGCGGCGGCCGCCCATGCGGCGGCGTCCGCCTGGTACGCTCTCGGTCCCGAGGAAGGTGATCGGGACAAGCACCCGTGGGAAGAGACCGTTCACTCCCGCAGCTTCCTCGAGCACCTTGCGAACGTCACGGCCGACCTCGCCGCGTTGGGCTCGTTCACTGCCGCCTCGGAGGCAGCCGACGCCGTCGGACACAACAATGCCTTCATCGGAGCGGCCGTCCGGGACTACGAAACACTTCTCGGCCTCAAGCTCGAACGTTACCCCGCGGCGGGGCAACCGATCGACCCCTCATCCGATGGGCCGCTCGGCCCGATCTAGTCGGCCAGTCGCCGCGAGGCCGCCCTGACCGGATGGGCGGCCGCCACCGAGAGGATTTCACTTCCGGTATCGAGGAGCCAAGCCATGTCCGAGGTCAGAGAATTGACGAGCAAGCTCTCGGGAGAGTTCGCCGCGGCCAAGGAGCGCGTCCACGTGATGCAACAGGCCGCCGAGGAGCGCCACCGGAAGCTCCAAGAGGATTATCAGCAGTTCCTGCGCTCGGCGCAGCGGGTCAAGGACCTCCTCAAGCCGAGGGTCGAGGCGTTCGAGTCCTTCTTACCCGACGCGGCGCGGAAAGATCCCGTTCAGGTGCCGAACTCGGGCCGACGCGACGAGAGCTGGGCCTGGAGCCGCTGGATGATCGACGAGTGCATCTGCGAGACCCGCGACTCGCTCAGGTCGAGCGTCGCGCCGATCTCCTTCATCGTCAGCTCTTCATAGTAATAAAGGATGATAATCAATCGCTCGTTCCGGTTGAGCCCCCTGGTCACCATGCGCATCAGGTCCTTGCGCTGGAGCCTCCGGGTGGGGTCCTCGCCCTTCTTGTCCTCGAGGATGTCGATCTCGCGGACATCCTTGTAGCTGTCGGTCTCGTACCACTTCTTGTTCAGACTGATAAGGCCGACAGCGTTGGCGTCGATGGCCATCTTCTCGTACTCGTCGAGCGGCAGGCCGAGCCGCTCGGCGAGCTCGGCGTCGGTCGGGGGCCGGCCGTGCTGGGCCTCGAGCACCTTGCGGGCCTCTTCCATCTTGGTGTGCTTGGAGCGGACGAGGCGGGGAACCCAGTCCATCGTGCGCAGTTCGTCGAGCATGGCCCCCCGGATGCGGGGGACGCAGTAGGTCTCGAACTTGACGCCGCGGTTCAGGTCGAAGGCATCGATCGCGTCCATCAGGCCGAAGACACCCGCCGAGATCAGGTCATCGAGGTCAACGCCTTCGGGCAGGCGCTGCCAGATCCGCTCGGCGTTGTACTTGACCAGGGGCAAGTAGCGTTCCACCAGTCGGTTTCGCAAGGGCGTGGTGGGGTGTTCCTTGAACTCCCGCCAGAGTTCCGTCACGTCCACGTCCAGCTTGGTTGACATCCTGACCTCCATGTCCGCTGCGCGGGAGGGGGCACATCCATGTGCGAAGGGAGAACGGCGGTCCTGGTTGCGGTCTCAATTGCGGCGCCGTGGGGGCAATCCGAACGTCACCTCAAGATCGTTGAGGCCAAAAGCCCTCGCCCTTTCACCTCTCGCGGTCCAAGGAACCCAATCCCCATGTCTTATCGGCCAATCGACGGAATCGGCTTGAGCGACACCGCCAAAACATCCCTCGCAACCCGCAGGCCCTCCTGATTGGTCCGCTCACCGGGCGACCCGGCTCAAGGCCCAGCGCGCCGCCAGCGCGGCGAAGAAACCGGGCCGCCGGCCCCGGGGCTCGTGCTCCTCGATCAGGTCGCGCGCCAGGCGGCGGACGCCGCGCGAGGCGACCGAGCCGGGGTGCGCCACCACGAACGGCCGGCGCATCCGGACGGCCAGCGGCACGTGGGGATCAGCCCGGACGTATCCCAGGGCCGAGACCACCGTGCCGAGGAACTGCCGGCTCGACGCGGTGATCCGGGCCAGGACGTCGGACGCCTCGGCCGCCGACGACGCCTGGTTGACGATCGCCCGCAGCCGGGGCGGTCCCGGCAGACGCCGGAACCGGTTGATCGCGGCGTGCGCGTCGGCCACCGAGGTCGGCTCGGGGGTCGTGACGATCACCACCTCGTCGGCCGCCGCCGCCAGGGTCGCGATCCTCGGCCCCAGGCCCGACCCGGCATCGACCAGCAGGAAGTCGGCCCCCGCCTCCAGCTCGGCCAGCTCGACGGCGAGCCGGTCAGGGCCGTCTCCCAACAGGTCGACGAACGTCCGCATCCCGTGCGCCCCGGGGACGATCCGGATGCCGCCCGGCCCCACGACCACGACGTCAGCCAGCGCGGCGCCGCCCGCCAGCACGTCCCCCAAGTCGCACGCCGGCGTCAGGCCGCAGAGCAGGTCGATGTTCGCCAGACCGAGGTCGGCGTCGACCAAGACCACCCGCTGTCCCGCCTCGCCCAGCGCGATCGCCAGGTTCAGCGCGAGGTTCGATGTCCCCACCCCCCCCTTGCCGCTGGTCAGGACCAGCGACCGGGCCTTGGCCGGCGCGGCGGCCTTCCGGGACGGGGAAGGTGGATCGGCCAGGGCCGTCGCCCCCGAGCGCGCCTGGACCAATTGTCTCAGTCCGTCGGCTTGGTCGGACATGAATCCCTCGAAGTTCCTCGTCGGGTGGGCATCGCCCACCAGAATCCCTCACCGAGGGTGGGCGATGCCCACCCGACACGAACGGTTTCGGATCGGGGCCGCCGGGCCGAACCCCTCACGAGACGGCCTCGTAACCCAGGATCAGGCGCGCCAGCCGCGACCGGTCGGCCGGCTCGATGTCGTCGGGGACGGCCTGGCCGGTCGTCAGATAGCTGACCGGGCGGTCGGCTTGGCCGAGCACCGCGAGCACGCCCCCCAGGCCGTCGGCTTCGTCGAGCTTGGTCAGGATCAAGCGGTCGGCGCGGACGACCGAGAACCGCTCGACGGCGGCCCGCAGGCTCCGCTCGCCCGCCACGGCGCTGAGGACCAGGTGGACCTCGTCGGGCCTCGCCTCGGCCAGGAAGTCGGCCAGCTCCCGGATCTTCACCTCGTCGCGCGGGCCGCGCCCGGCGGTGTCGATCAGGACCAAGTCCACGTCCCCCAGCTCGTCGATCGCCCGCCGCATCTCGCCCGGGGCGTTGGCCACGGCCAGGGGGAGGCTGATGATCTCGGCATACGTCCGAAGCTGCTCGACGGCCGCGATCCGGTACGTATCGACCGTCACCAGGCCGGGCCGGAAGCCGTGCGCCAGCTTGAAGTTGGCCGCGAGCTTCGCCACGGTGGTCGTCTTGCCGACCCCGGTCGGGCCGACCAGGGCCACGATCCGGCGCGTTCCGGCCACGGCGGCGATCGGCGGGGCGATCGGCACGCACGACTCGACCGCGTCGCGGAGGGCGTCGCGGACCACCTCGGGCCGGTGGAACTGGTCGGGCTCCAGCCGGTCGGCGACGTGCCGGACCAACCGCCGCGCCAGGACCTCGGGCACCTCGGCCTCGAGCAGTTGCGAATAGGTCGGCACCAGCGCGCCCGGCAGGTCGGGCAACAGGTGGTCGATCCGCCCCTGCCGGCTCAGGTCCTCGACCATCGCGTGCAGCCGGCGGAGCTGCTCGCTGAACTGGGCGTGCAATGGCGCGGACGTCGTGCCGGCCGCCGGCGCCGGGCCGGACAGGCCATCCGTTGCCGTCACCTCGATGAGCTCGCGCTTCCCGAGGCCGAACAGGCGGCGTCGGCGGACCTCACGGGTGCTGAGGATGATGGCGTCCCCGCCAAGATCCCGGCGCACCTGCGCCAGCGCCTCCTTCATCGTCCCCGCGCGGTAGGTTCGTGCGCTCATCGGCTCTCGACCTCGATCCCCTCGGTTCCGGAGTCAACCCCTGCCCCCCGTCCTGGACGTGACAACCGCCGTCGGTCTCGCATCTCGCCGCCTTTCGCGTGCGTTTCGTCGGTCCGATCATCTGTCGTTTAAAATATATAATTTTTAATTTTTGATAAATATAGATGAGAACACAAGCTTACTCCTCGAAGACCTTATACCGATCCTGGAAAGGACCTGCGCGAGTCGCGGTCTCCTGGTAGGACCGACTTCAGTCGGTCCAGAATCCCATCCCCTCGAGTCTGGACCGACTGAAGTCGGTCCTACCAATCCAAGTCGCCCGCGCAGGTTTTTTCCGTGATCCGCACTACATTGCATGGGCCGCCGTCGAGATCGACATGACGACCGGCGTTTCCTCCTCGACCACGGTCCCGAAGACCTCGACCGGCGTGTCGCGCGGGATCTCGCGCTGGCTGAGCACGACGAGGCGCGGCAGGTCGGTGCGGGTCAGGTCCTTGAGCACGGGCCGGGCCTCGGCCGAGCCGAGGACGACCGGCGGGAATCCCGCCTCGATCAGCGGCCCGACGGCCGCCGCGACGGCGCGGACCAGGCTCCGCGCCATGTCCACCCCCAGCGCCGCGTCGGGGCGCGTCTCGGTCTGGGTGCCGGCCGCGGCCAGACGGGCATCGACGTCCCGCGCGAGCGTCACGACGCGGAGCCGGCCATCGGGCCCGCGGTATTGCTCGGTGATCCGCCGCGCTAGGCCCTGGCGGACAGACTCGGTTAGCGCGTCGGTGTCCTTGATCTTGCCCGCGTGGACGGCCAGCGTCTCCAGGATCGTCTCCAGGTCGCGGATGCTCACCCGCTCGCGGAGCAGGTTTTGCAAGACGCGCTGAAGCTCCCCCGCGCGGAGCAGGCCGGGCACGACCTCATCGACCAGGTTGGGCGACGTGGCCCGCGCCCGCTCGAGCAGCCGATCGACCTGCTCGCGGGTCATCAGCTCGTCGGCGTGGCCCAGGACGATCTCGACGAAGTGGCCGGTAACGACCGCCGAGGCTTCCAGGATGCGGCAGCCAGCCAGCTCGGCGACCTCGCGACCGTCGGCGTGGATCCAGACGGCGGGCTGGCCCGTGACCGGATCGACGCCGTCGCGGCCGTCGGGGCGCGACACCAGCCCGGCCGGCGGGACCGCCAGCAGCCGACCGGCGTACGCCACCCCCTGACCCACCACCGTCCCTCGGATCTTGAGCCGGTACTCGTGCGGACCCAGACCGATCTCGTCGCGAATCCGCACCTGCGGCACGATCAGCCCCAGGTCGCGAGCCACGCGGTGCCGGATCGCCCGGAGCCGGTCGAGCAGGTCGCCGCCCCGCGTCGGCTCGGCCAGCGCGATCAGGCGGTAGCCGATCTCCAGCTCGAGTGGATCGACGTGGAGCAGGTCCTCCATCCGTTCCGAGGGGGGCTCGCCTGACGGGGCGACGTCGGCCTCCACTTCGGGCGGTGGTTCCTCGACCGCGGCGGGCCGGATCCCCACCCAGAAGGCCCCCGCGCCCAAGGCCCCGGCCAGCGTCAACAGCGGGACTTTCGGCAAGGCGGTGAACGAGAGCAGGACCAGGAAGGCGGCGGCGACCCCCAGCACCTCGCGGCGCCCGAAGAGCTGCCCGGTCACGTCGCGGCCCAGGTCCGACTCCGACGACGACCGGGTCACGATCAAGCCGGCGGCCAGCGAGATCAGGAAGGCGGGGACCTGGCTCACCAGGCCGTCGCCGATCGTCAGCTTGGTGAAGACGTTGACCGCCTCGCCCAGGCTCATGCCGTGGTTGACCATCCCGAGGAACAAGCCCGCGCCGATGTTGACCAGGGTGATGATGACCCCGGCCACGGCATCGCCCCGGACGAACTTCCCTGCACCGTCCATGGCGCCGAAGAAGTCGGCCTGGCGATAGACCGCGTCGCGGCGGCGGTGGGCCTCGTGCTGGTCGATCAGGCCGGCGTGCAGGTCGGCGTCGATCGCCATCTGGCGCCCCGGCAGGCCGTCGAGCATGAACCGGGCGGCCACCTCGCTGATCCGGGTCGCCCCCTTGGTGATCACGACGAACTGGATGACCACCAGGATGACGAACAGGATCGCCCCGACGAGAACCTGGTCGCCCGCGACGAACTCGCCGAAGGCCCGGATCACCCCCCCCGCCGCCTCCAGGCCATGTTCCCCCCCGCGCGTCAGGATCAGTCGCGCCGTCGCGACGTTCAGGACGAGGCGGGTCAGGGTCGTCGTCAGCAGGATCGTCGGGAAGGCGCTGAACTCCTGCGGTGTGCGAATCGCCAAGGTCGTCAGGAGCACGAGCACCGCCAGGCTGATGTTGGCCGACAGGAGCAGGTCGAGCACGACCGGCGGCACGGGAATGACGAACACGAGGATCGCGCCCACGATCGTGACCGGCAAGACCACGCCCGACAGGCGCGACCAGCCGGAGGCGACGAAGCTCGCTGTTGTGGGAGGCATCCATTCCCCTCCACGACCAGAGATTCCACGGCCGGCGACCCCAAGCTAGGCGGCATAAGAAGGCGGCGAGCGTCCCTGCCCGACCGAACCCCCCGTGCCAGGGTCGTTCCAGGTCGATCCGAAAGTCCAGAGTCAGCCGACGGGTGATGAGCGTCAGACGTGTGGCGGGACGATACAGCCAATCACGCCGGATGTCCAGACCGAAACAGGCCTGCTCTTGCCCCAGAGCCACACAGTCCGACCGAAGATTTCCGCCTCGGGAAAGGAAGACACGGGACGCGGCCCGTCCCCGACTCGATGATAATACGGGAGAGCTGCGCCTTCGTGCTCCTTGGCAATTTGACATAGAGACTTGAGAGAAGATCGTTCTCCCAAGCTGGACACTATCGGGCCGGAACAGCCGGCCCGACAATCTTGGGAGAGTTTTCGATCCTTCGAGCGCCATAGTAGGCAGTAGGCGGTAAGCAAAGATAAAGACGCTCCGCGCCGAACAAAGCCAAGTCCGCGCGTCAAACGAACCGGATCCGCCGTGCGCCGGACGAAGCCCATCACCCCGCGCCGAACGAAGCCAAGCGCCCCGCGCCGAACGAAGCCAAGCCCCAGGGGCCCTCAAGGCGCGTCCGGGCGACGGCCCTGGGAGCGGACTGAGGCCGGGGGCCAGAGCGCGGCGAGTTCGGCAAGGACGTCGTCGTGCAAGGCGAGGCCGTGGGCCCAGCGCTGGGCGATCCGGCGCGCCAGGGCGGGGGCGACAACCTGGGGCAACCGCACGGCTTCGGCCGCGTGCTGGAGACTCAACCCCGTCGGGCCCCGGACCGCCGACCGGACCGAGACGCGTCGGGGAGGCGGTCCCCCCGCCAGGATCAGGGCCAGCCCGCCGGGGCCGGTCAGCAGGAGCGAGGCCCCCGCGAGCAGCTCGCCCGGATCGCCGCGCAAAGTCTTCGCGATCCGGCGACGCTGGGCGCGGAGGGCCGGGTCGCCTTCCATCGAACGCTGGTCCTCGCGGAACTCCTCGGGCGTCATCCGCAAGAGCGCCTCGAACCGGCGTTCTTGGAGGGCGTAGTCGATCAGGCCGAGGACCAGGGTGGCCCCGGCCAGCATCAGCAGGAGATGCCGGAGCGCGTGGCCCGTGGCCCTCGCCAGCGCGCCGATCTCCAGGTCGCCGAGGCGAGGGAAGTCGGCCCAGCCGGACCGGATGGCCCAGGCGGCCACCGCCAGGACGACAACGGCCTTGACCACGCTCCAGAGGCCCCGGGTCCCCCGAGCCGCGAGGCCGACGCCCGTTCCCGACGCCCAGAGGCGCGACGGGTCGGGCGCGAGCCGGCCGGGGTTCCAGAGCCCTCCGACCTGCGCCTGGTGGGCCGCCACGGCCGCCACGACGAACCCACCGATGACCAGTCCCAAAGGCCGCGCTACGCCGAGCGCCAGGTGCCGGAGCCAGGCCACGACCGCCTCCGGATCGGCCGAGACGACCGGCGCCGCGGCCAGGGACTCGACCACCGTCGCGAGCAGGGCCGCGGCCAAGTCGTCACCCCAGGCGCTGAGCAGCAACACCACCGCGAGCAGCCCCGCGGCCCCGGTCAACTCCGGGCTGTGCGCGACCTGCCCGCGCTCCCGCGCCTGCTGCCGGCGCAGCTTCGTCGGGCTTTGCGTCCGATCTTCGGACATGGTTCACCATCCCCCCGGCCAGCCGCGCCAGACCGCCGCAAGCGACGCGGCCAGCGCGATCA
>JBKOZB010000241.1:0-11786 GCA_046744225.1 Planctomycetota bacterium
CTTCAGCTCGAGGGCATGCCGGATCAGGTCGCGCGCCGTCTCGGGCGAGAGGTCGAACAGATCGACAAAATGACGGAGCATCGTTCGTCCCCCTCCTCGCCTCAGGCGACCGTCTGGCGGAGCACGTCGGCGAGGAGGGCGCACCCCTCGTCGATCTGCTCATCGCTGATCGTCAGGGCCGGCAAGAGCCGGACCACGTGGCCGTGGGTCGCGTTGATCAGGAGCCGGCGCCGGAGGCATTCGGCGACGACGCTCGAGGCCTCGACCGTCAGGTCGAGCCCGATCATCGCCCCCAGGATGCGGATGTCGCGGACCAGGTGGGGCAGCTCGACCCGGAGCGCCTCGAACTGCTCGCGGAACCGCGCGCCGATCGCCCGGCCGCGCTCCAGCAAGCTCTCCTGCTCGATCGTCTCGATCGTGGCCAGGCCGGCGCGGCAGGCGATCGGGTTGCCACCGAACGTGCTCGCGTGCATCCCCGGCTTGAGCGCCTGGGCGATCTCGGCCGTTGTCATCATCACCCCCGCCGCGATCCCGCCAGCCAGCGCCTTGGCGCAGGTCAGGATGTCGGGCGTGATGTCAGAATGGTGATAGGCGAACCATTCGCCGGTGCGACCCATGCCGGTCTGGACCTCGTCCAGGATCAAGAGCGCGCCCCGCGCGCGGCAGAGTTCGCGGAGGCCGGGCAGGTAGCCGGGCGCCGGGATCTTGATCCCCCCCTCGCCCTGGATCGGCTCGACCAGGACAGCGGCCGTCTCGTCGTCGAGCACGTGGGCGACGGCGTCGAGGTCGTCGTAGGGGACGTAGGTGAAACCGGGCACCATGGGCTCGAAGCCGGCGTGATACTTCGGCTGCGCCGTGGCGGTCAGGGCGGCGTAGGTCCGGCCGTGGAAGCCCCCCTCGGTCGTGACGATCTTGAACCGGCCGGAGGCGTGGCCGTGGGCGCGGGCGAGCTTGATGGCGGCCTCGTTGGCCTCGGCCCCGCTGTTGCAGAAGAAGCACTGGCCGCCGAACGAACGCTCCGAGAGCGCCTGGGCGAACGCCCCCTGCGCCTCGATGTACCAGGTGTTCGGCACGTGGATCAACTGGCCGACCTGCTCGCGGACCGCCTCGACGACGCGCGGGGGGCAGTGGCCGATCAGATTGCAGCCCCAGCCGGGGAAGAAGTCGAGGTAGCGGTGCCCCTCGGCGTCCCAAATCCACGAGCCCTCGCCCCGGACCAGGCAGACCGGGAACCGCCGGTAGTTGGGGATCACATACCGGTCGAACTGGGCGATCGTCTCCGCGGAACTCTGATGCGCGACTTGCTCCAAGACGGAAGCTCCAGGCTGGGCCGGGTGGGCCGGCAGATGAACTCGGGGGCGTGAAGCGCACCAATCCTCCTTGGACGACAGATCGGTGCGTTCCACGCCCCCGACGGGGAGAATCATTTCACGATTCAATGCCGCGCCAGGACCGGCGGGCGCGGCTCATGGCCCGGCTCAGGCTCCTTGGGGACGATCTCGGTGCCGATGCCCTTGTCGGTGTACATCTCCAGCAGGAGTGAGTGCCTGAGCCGGCCGTCGATGATGTGCATCTTTTTCACGCCCGCCTCCAGGCTGGTCAGGCACGCCTCGACTTTGGGGATCATCCCCTTGTCGATCACGCCCCGGTTGATCAGGCCCCGACACTCGTCGGGAGTCAGACTCCGGATCAGGCTATCCGATTCGTCCCGGTCGATCAGGATGCCCGGCGTGTCGGTCAGGAAGACGAGCTTGTCGGCCTTCAGGGCCATGGCGACGGCGGCGGCGGCAGTGTCGGCGTTGACGTTCAAGAGGCCGCCGTCGTCGTCCTCGGCGAGCGAGGGTAACACGGGGACGACCCCGGCCAGGCAGAGGTTCTCGATCGGCGGCACGTCCACTTCGGTCACCTCACCGACGCGCCCCAGGTCGATCTCGCCCCCGCGGCCGTCAGGCAAGGTGAGCCGTCGGCCGAAGAGGCACTGGCTCGACTTGTGGTGCAGCCCGCTGGCCCGGCCGCCGAACTTGACGATGTGCCGGACGATGTCGGTGTTGATCTCCTCGGCCAGGACCCGCGCGACAATCTCCAGGGTGGCGTCGTCGGTGTAGCGCCGGCCCTGGACCCACCGGGGTTCCAGCCCCGCGCGCTCCATCGCGAACGAGATCGCCTTGCCGCCGCCGTGGACGACGACCGGCCGCATCCCGACCGTCTGCATGAAGACGACATCGACCAGCAAGGCACGCAGCGCCTCGGGATCTTCCATCACCGAGCCGCCCAGCTTGATGACGGTGAACCGGCCGTGGAACTTGCGAATGTAGCCGAGCGCCTCGATCAGGACATCCGCCTTGCGGATCGCTTCCTCGTGCACGTCGAATCCCTCACTCCCCCGCTGCCGAACCCCGACCAAGCCACCATTTTTCAATCCTCGACCCGGCTTGTAAAGTGGACTCCGGCCGGTCGTGGACGGGGCGCGACCCAGGCTCTACGATGAGGGAAGCAACGTTGTCTTCCGATAATGAGGAGAGCCTGCGCGTGGCCTCGGACCCGGAGCCCTCGATCCACGACCCGGAACTCGACGCGCCGCGCACCGGGGTACGGCGGACGCGCCGACCCGTCCCTCTGCCGCAGGAGTCCTTGCGACTCCTGGCCAACCCATTCTTGACGGTCTCCATTGTCCTCTTCGGCCTGCTGGAACTCTCGTCCGCGTTGAGGGATCAGAGCCTCCCGGGCTTCCTCGGTGCGCTGATCACCTTGGCCGGGTCCGTGCTCTTCCTCCACTATCACTGCCTCGACTGCGGCGCGACCGGGATCCTCTTCCGCTGGCGGCGCCACGAATGCGAGCGCGTCCTGATCCGGCGGATCACCGGCCCGACGCGCCGACTGCGCGGGCTGAACCCGACCGTGCAGACGATCGCCTGGGGCTACCTCCTCCTCGGCTTCGCGATCCTGTCAGGGATTCTCTACCGCTCCCTGGTGGACTTCTGACGCCCAACTCTCTGGCGGAGCCATGCCTGCGAGCGCGTGGTGATGCGACAACACACCGGCCAGGTGCGCTGGCCTCGCGGGCCGACCCCGATCGTCAAGGCGCTCTGGATCGGCGCGCCCGCCGGCCTATTCCTCTTGCGGTGCCTCTTGGCCACGCTCCGAGCCGATCCGACTTGACACCTTTCCGCGACCGGCAAGATAATCAGACTCCACCCCGCCTCACACCCCGTCCGCGCGCCTTGGTGTCGCGAACTGATTGGAAGTCTTCACGCAAGAAGTGGTCCCGCCCATGCCAGACTCAGCCAAGGCCGACACACGAGCGCGTCTCGAAGCGATCCTCGCCGAGCGGATCATGATCCTCGACGGCGCGATGGGGACGATGATCCAGAAGCACGCGCTGGGCGAGGACGACTTCCGGGGCGAGCGGTTCCGCGACCACCCGAGACCGCTCAAGGGGTGCAACGACCTGCTCGTGCTGACCCGGCCCGACGTGATCGCCGGGATTCACCGCGCCTATCTCGACGCGGGGGCCGACCTCATCGAGACGAACACGTTCAACGCGACCTCGATCGCGATGGCCGACTATGGCCTGGAGCCGATCGTCTTCGAGCTGAACAAGGCGGCGGCCGAGCTGGCCCGGCGCGCCTGCGACGAGGTCGAGGCGAAGACGCCCGGACGCCCTCGGTTCGTGGCCGGCAGCATCGGGCCGACGAGCAAGACGGCCTCGCTCTCGCCCAAGGTCAGCGACCCCGGCTACCGCGCCGTCACGTTCGACGAGCTGGTGGCCGCCTACACCGAGCAGGTCGAGGGGCTGGTGGCCGGCGGGGTCGATCTCCTCTTCCCCGAGACGAGCTTCGACACGCTGAACATGAAGGCGTGCCTCTTCGCGATCGACCAGTATTTCGAGCGGACGGGCGTCCGGCTGCCGGTGATGATCTCGGCCACGATAACCGACAAGAGCGGGCGGACGCTCTCGGGTCAGACGATCGAGGCGTTTTGGGCCTCGGTCTCGCACTTCGACCTGCTCAGCGTCGGTATCAACTGCGCGCTCGGGGCGACCGAGATGCGGCCTTACGTCGAGGCCCTCTCGGGGGTGGCAACCTGCTACGTGAACTGCCATCCCAACGCCGGCCTGCCCGACGGCTTCGGCCATTACGACGATCCCCCCGAGCACATGGCGGCGACGATCGCCGAGTTCGCCTCGAACGGCTGGCTCAACATCATCGGCGGCTGCTGCGGGACCACCCCGGACTACATCCGCCAGATCGCCCGCGCGGTGGCGGACAAGGCGCCACGTGTACGACCGAAGCCGACGGGTTGGTCCACGTTCAGCGGGCTGGAGCCGCTCGTGATCCGCCCCGAGACCAACTTCATCATGATCGGCGAGCGGACCAATATCACCGGCTCGAAGCGGTTCGCCCGCCTGATCAAAAGCGGCAACTTCGACGAGGCGCTGGCCGTCGCGCGCGAGCAGGTCGAGGCGGGCGCCAACATTATCGACGTCAACATGGACGAGGGCCTGATTGACGGCGAGAAGGCGATGACCCGCTTCCTCAACCTGGTCGCCGTCGAGCCCGACATCGCCCGCGTCCCGGTGATGATCGACAGCTCGAAGTTCTCGGTCATCGAGGCCGGGCTGAAGTGCGTCCAGGGCAAGTCGATCGTCAACTCGATCAGCCTGAAGGAAGGAGACCACAAGTTCCTCGAACAGGCCCGACTCGTCAAGCGTTATGGCGCGGCTGTGGTGGTCATGGCGTTCGACGAGGAAGGGCAGGCCGTCACCACCGACCGCAAGGTCGCCATCTGCGAGCGCGCCTATCAGCTCTTGACCGAGGAGGTCGGCTTCGCCCCGAGCGACATCATCTTCGACACGAACATCCTCACCGTCGGCACCGGCATCGAGGAGCACAACAACTACGCCGTCGCGTTCATTGAGGCCGTCGGCGAATTGAAGAAGCGCTTCCCCGAGGCGAAGGCGAGCGGCGGGGTGAGCAACGTCTCGTTCTCGTACCGGGGGAACGACGTGGTCCGCGAGGCGATGAACGCCGCCTTCCTCTACCACGCGATCCGGGCCGGGCTCGATATGGGGATCGTCAACGCCGGTCAGCTCGAAGTGTATGAGGAGATCCCCAAGGACCTGCTCGAACGGGTCGAGGACGTCCTCTTGAACCGTCGCCCCGACGCGGCCGACCGCCTGACCGAGTTCGCCGAGACGGTCAAGAAGCGCGAGAAGAGGGACGACGGCAAGGCCCTCGCCTGGCGCGAGGCGACGGTCGAGGAGCGGCTCAAGCACGCGCTGCTCACGGGGACGGTCGATTATATCGACGCCGATGTCGAAGAAGCGCGTCAGAAGTATCCCCGGCCGTTGTCCATCATCGAGGGGCCGCTGATGGACGGCATGAACGTCGTCGGCGACCTCTTCGGCGCGGGGAAGATGTTCCTGCCTCAGGTCGTCAAGAGCGCCCGGGTGATGAAGAAGGCCGTCGCGTACTTGTTACCCTTCATGGAGGCTGAGAAGGCCAAGGGGGGCGGTACGCACCAGACGCGCGGGCGGCTGGTGATGGCGACGGTCAAGGGAGACGTGCACGACATCGGCAAGAACATCGTCGGCGTCGTCCTCGGCTGCAACGACTACGAGGTGATCGACCTCGGCGTGATGGTCCCCTGCGAGACGATCCTCAAGGCGGCCCGCGAGCACCAGGCGGATATGATCGGCCTGTCGGGGCTGATCACCCCCTCGCTCGACGAGATGGTCCACGTCGCCAAGGAGATGGAGCGCCAGGGGTTCGAGGTCCCGCTCTTGATCGGCGGCGCGACGACCAGCGTCAAGCACACGGCGGTCAAGATCGCGCCCAGCTATCATGGGCCGGTGATCCACGTCAAGGACGCCTCGCGCTGCGTCGGCGTCGTCGATCGGCTCAGCCGCCCCGACTCGAAAACCGAGTTCGACCGCGAGAACCGCGCGGCGCAGGAGAAGGAGCGCGCCAGCTTCGCCCGGGGCCGCCAGCGCAAGCTCGTCCCCTATCCCGAGGCCGTCGCGCGGAGATTCGCGATCGACTGGGACGCCGCGCCGATCGCCCGGCCCGAGTTCCTCGGCACCCGCCCCCTCCGCGACGTCCCGCTCGCCGAGATCGTGCCGTACATCGATTGGTCCCCCTTCTTCATGACCTGGGAGCTGAAGGGGAAGTATCCCCGGATCTTCGACGACCCGACCATCGGCAAGGAGGCTCGCAAGCTCTTCGACGACGCCCGACACCTGCTCGACCGGATCGTCGCCGGCAAGCTCCTGACGGCGCGCGGCGTTTATGGCTTCTTCCCGGCCAACTCGGAGGGCGACGACATCGTGATCTACACCGACGAGACCCGGTCCCGGGAGCGCGTGCGGCTGCCGATGCTCCGGCAGCAGTGGGAGCGCGAGGGGCAGACCTCGTTCCGCAGCCTGGCCGACTACGTGGCGCCGGTCTCGTCGGGCCGGGCCGATTACCTGGGCGGTTTCGCCGTCTCGACCGGCTTCGGGTCCGAAGACCTCGTCGCCCGGTTCCAGCGCGAGCACGACGACTACAGCGCGATCATGGCCGAGGCCCTGGCCGATCGCCTGGCCGAGGCGTTCGCCGAGTGGCTCCACGAGCGCGCCCGCCGCGACTGGGGCTTCGGTCGCGACGAGAACCTCTCCAAGGACGACCTGATCGACGAGCGCTACCGTGGCATCCGGCCCGCCGCCGGTTATCCCTCGTGCCCCGACCACACCGAGAAGCAGACGCTCTGGAGCCTGCTCGACGTGGAGAACACCACGGGCATCCGGCTCACCGAGAGTTTCGCCATGCACCCCGGCGCGTCGGTCAGCGGCCTCTACTTCGCCCACCCCGAGGCCCGGTATTTCGCCGTGGACCTGATCACCCGCGACCAGGTCCAGAGCTACGCCGCCCGCAAGGGCCTGCCGGTCGCCGAGGTCGAGCGCTGGCTCACCCCCAACCTGGCCTACGAAACGACACCGTAGTCGAGTGACTTCTCTCAAACGGTCAGGGATCAATGGTGGGTATCGCTCGGCCGACAGGTGGTAGAATCGGGTGCGTGCAACGCATCGATCAATCCGATCAATCAGGATTGGTGCGTGCCACGCACCCGACGGAGACAAAGCGCTCGGAGGGAGCCGGTATTCCTTTGCGCTGCTCGCCGGGCGTCTAAAATAGAGGTGAGAGGCTCAAGTCGGTCGTGACCGACCGGACCTCGGCTCTTGGCCGGGCTTCACCGCCGGAGGTGCATCCATGAATCGTCTCCACCGAGTCGCCGCCCTGGTCCTGTCGGGCGCCCTCGTTCCCGCTGCAAGTGCTCAGACACCGATGACTTCGGGCGTTCAGCCCGCTTCGCCGCCCCAGGCCCGACCGGCCCCGACGGCGACCACGACCCCGGCACAAACGCCGCTCCGAAGGCGGAGCATCGTCCATCATTATCCGTATCCCTATCCCAGCTTCTACAACACCGACGCGACCGCCGGGTTTCGCAACCCGGGCGGGACGGGCCGCTATCTCGAATATTATCCCCCTGGCAATCAGTTCCAGAGCGATCAGGCACGCGACCCTGTGAAGGTGGCCACGTTCGGCCAGGGGGGCATCCCCGATCGCGCCGAACAGCTCGCGGCTCAGCAGATCGGCATCCAGCGCTACAACGCCATCCAGCAGCACATCGACAACTACGCCCGCCCCTACTTTGGCTACGGGCTCGGCGTCGGGTTCTTCGGGGGCTTTCAGTAAAGTGTAGGGTCCCCGCGGTGCGGACCGCTTTCCGAGGCCAATGGTCCGCACCGCGGACCCTCCGGGATCTGTTATTGATCGGTCAATTGAGCGGGCCGGGAACGGGAGCATTCCCGGCCTATTCGTCTGGTCGAGCGACTGTCGGCGTCACTCCTCCTCGACGCCGGCGCGGGCCTTGGTCCAGCGGTCGATGATCGTCTGCTGGATGTTGGGCGGGACCGGCTCGTAGGAGCGGAACTCCATGGTGTACGACCCGTGGCCGGCGGTCATGCTCTTCAGGTCGGTGGCGTAGCGGAGCACCTCGCTCAAGGGAGCCTCGGCCTGGATCGACTGCTGGCCGCCTGCCAGCGCCTCCATGCCGATGATGTGCCCGCGACGGGTCGAGAGGTCAGCGGAGATGTCGCCGAACTTCTCCAGAGGCACGACGATCTCCATACGGACGATCGGCTCCAGGAGGACCGGCCGGGCCGAGGTGAACGCCTTGCGGAAGGCCGCGGCCGAGGCCGTCTTGAACGCCTGCTCCGAGCTATCGACCGGGTGATACCCGCCGAAGAAGACTTCGACCTCGACGTCGACGACCGTGTTGCCCGAGACGACGCCCTTCTCCAGTTGCTCGCGGACCCCCTTCTCGACGGCCGGAATGTACTGGCTGGGGATGACGCCCCCCTTGATCGCGTCGACGAAGTTGAAGCCCTCACCGCGCGGCCGAGGGCGGACGCGGAGCTGGACGTCGGCGAACTGACCGCGGCCGCCGGTCTGCTTCTTGTGCCGATGGTGCGCCTCGGCCTCGCCGGTGATCGTCTCGAGGTAGGGGACGTGCGGGATGTGGGTGTTGATGTCGAGCTTGTATCGGTTCTTGAGCCGGTTCTGGATCACGTCCAGGTGTAGCTCGCTCATCCCCGAGATGACCAGCTCGTGCGTCTGCGCGTCGCGGCGGAAGGTGAAGGTGGGGTCCTCGTCGGCGATCTTGGTCAGGCCGACCGAGATCCGCGGCTCGTCCTCGCGGGTCTTCGGCTCGACGGCGCGGGGGACCATCGGCGTCGGGAACTTGATCGGGTCGAGCACGACGTGGGGCGTGTGGCCGGCGCCGGCCGAGGTCACGGTGTCGTTGATGTGCAGGTCGTCGAACTTGGCAATCGCCACGATGTCCCCGGCGATGGCCTCCTTCACCTCCTCCTGCGCCTTGCCCTGGAGGCGATAGAGGTGGCCGGGCTTGCCCGTCTTGCCGGTGCGGAGGTTCAGGAGTGTCGTGTCGTGGGTCAGCCGGCCGGAGTGGATGCGGAGGAAGCTGAGCTTGCCCATGAACAGGTCGTTGGTTGTCTTGAAGACCTGCGCGACGAGCTCGCCGTGTTCGTGCGGCTCCAGCTCGACGTCGTCCTTGTCGGGAAGCGAGCCATGGCGGTGGAGGTCGGCGGGGGACAGGCTGCAATCGGCCAGGACGTTGAGCAATTCCTTGACGCCGATGTCCTTGCGGGCCGAGAGGCAGACGATCGGGACGAGCAGGCCCCGGGCGATTGCCCGGCTGGAGGCCGCGCGCAGCTCTTCAATCGGGATCGTCTCGCCGTCGAGGTAGCGGTTCATCAGGTCGTCTTCGGTCTCGACGATCTTCTCGACAACCATCTCGTACGCCTGGCCCGGGTCCATCGGGCAGCCGTCGGGGGTGTCGCCGGAGGGGCTGAGCACGTCGATGACGCCGGAGAACGAGGGCCCCTGGCCGATCGGGACGAAGAAGGGGACGCACTGGTCGCCGAAGACCTCGCGGAGCTGGCCCAGGACGCGGCGGAAATCGACGTTCTCGGCGTCCATCCGGGTCAGGGCGATGATCCGGCCGAGCTTCCGTCGCGACGCCTCATGAAAGATTCGGCGCGTGTTGACCTCGATCCCGGCCGGGGCCGAGACGGTCAAGAGCACATTCTCGACGGCGGACAGGGCGATCAGAGCGTTGCCGATGAAGTCGGGATAGCCGGGCGAGTCGATCAGGTGAATCTGCTTGCCGGCCCATTCGAGGTGGAGCAAATGGCAGTCGATGGTGAAGTGGCGTCGCTTCTCCTCCTCATCGACGTCGGAGAGGCTGGTCCCCTCGTCCACCGAGCCGCGGCGGTCGGTGGCGCCGGCGGTGTAGAGCAGGGCGTCGGCAAGGGTCGTCTTGCCCGACGCCCCATGTCCAGCCAGGGCAATGTTGCGGATATCGGTAATGTGATAGGTCATGGTCATGACGTCTCGTCCCCCTTGGGAATGGGCTGAGGTTCCCGCCTTGATGGAAGGCCGGCGGACCGAGGCACCCCGATGGGAAGCGGGTCGACGAGGGCCCGCCTAGGGTGTCGAAGAGCGGTCGCCGGCCCGGTTCCGGGCGTCGGCCAAACGGAAACGACCTTCGTACAGGGCCCGCCCGACGATGCAAGCCGCGATCGGCAAGGCCGCCAGGCGTTCCAGGTCCTCGAGCGTCCCGACCCCTCCGGAAGCGATGACCGGGGTCTTCAGCCGCGCGGCGAGCGCCTCGGTGGCGGCCAGGTTCGGCCCCTCGAGCATCCCGTCGCGCGCGATATCGGTGTAGACGACGGCCGCCAGCGGCAGGTCGTCGAACTGCTCGGCCAGGGTCGTGGCCTCGACCGAGGAAAGGTCGAGCCAACCCCCGGTCGCGACCCGCCCGTCGCGGGCGTCGAGGCCGAGGACCAGCCGGCCGGGATATTTCCGGGCCATCCTCCGGAACCAGGAGGGCTCCTTCAACGCCCGGGTGCCGACGATCACCCGCTCCAGGCCGGCGTCGAGCCAGGCCGCGATCGTCGCCTCGTCGCGCACCCCCCCGCCGAGCTGGCAGGGGGCGCGGACGTTCCTGAGGATCGCGCGCACCGCCTCGACATTGACGGGACACCCCTGCTTGGCGCCGTCCAGATCGGCCAGGTGGATGCGGGTCGCCCCTTCCGCCTCCCAGTGGGCCGCCATGCCTGAGGGATCGTCGCCAAAAACGGTCTCTTGGTCGTAATCCCCTTGTCGGAGGCGAACGCACCGCCCTCCTCGCAGGTCGATGGCCGGGATCACTTGCATGATCTGATCTTCACCAGGGCTTCGGCGTTCCTTCAACGAAATTCACTTTAGCCGCGCCCGGAGGGGGTCGCAAGGAGCCACTCCCGGCACGCCTCCGTCCCGCTCGCGCGGCGGCCTCGATCCGACGGCCTGGCGCCCCGGTCTCGGCCCGGTCGCCCTGCTCCGAAGGGGCCGGACGTGGGGCATCGCCCCGCAAGGCCGTTCAGGGATCGTACGAGAAGCCGATGGCCGTGATATTGATCTGGTCTTTACGGTCAGAGGGCCTGAAGACCCAGGCCTTCCTGTAGTTCACGAAGACCGAATCGCTGCCGTCGCTGGAAACGGCGTCATCCGCGCCAGCAGCGACGAGTTTGTCCAGCAGGGCGTCGAGCGAGTAACCCGAACCGCCGAAGTAGGCGGCAACACGATTGTGATGCGGCTGGACCGCGATCAGGAGCAGCCCGGACTGGCTGTGCCTGGCGATCACCGTCCTCCCGATCGCTAGATCCGGAACGGCATTCTTGAACACCTCATTACTTCGACCGACAGCGGTCTTTCCCAGGATCATGGGGATCAGGCCGCTGAAGGCCGAATCGATCCCCACACTGGCCGTTTCGTATCCGCTGGCTGTGTCACCCTGGTTGATAAAAAAGGGAGACGGAGGCGTGAAAGACTTGCGCACTCTCGAGTAAGCGATAAATCCCCGGCTGGGCCCGGTGGGATTCCCTCGGACCCTGAGCCCCGACCCCACGTAAACGTGTCCGATCAAGGCACCTTCGTTCCGGCTCGGCTCCTGGAAGGCGCCGGAGACAGCGAGGTGGATCGACTTGGTGGGATCGCTCACGGCGGCATCCACCATGGCGCTGAGCGTCGGCTTGCTGAAATCAAACCCGATCGTGTGCATCCTCGTCATCTGTTCCAGCATCATAAAGCAGAATAATTCATTGTCCCGGAAATCTTCGATGCCACCCCCTGCTCGGATCTTGGGCTCCCAGACGGAGCGATCGAACAAGCCTCTCCCCACAGTAG
>JBKOZB010000143.1:0-4164 GCA_046744225.1 Planctomycetota bacterium
GGGGCGGGCCGCCCGGGCACGATTCTTGTGATAGGTTCTTTGATGATGCGCCGATTATCGTGAGGCTCTGGCTCTGAGAAGGAGGGCATACTTCTATGCGGCGAACCGATCGTCGATACGTCCGACGCGCCACCGCAGTCCATGCCGGCCTGCTGGTACTGTGCTCGACGGGGACCGCCCAGGCGGGCCTCGGCTGGCTGCGCCGGGGTACGCCTGAGGAGGTGGTGGCGTCACAGCAGGGCTACGTCGTCAACCGGCCCGTACTGTCTTGGTTGGCGATGCCCAAGCCGGTCTATCTGAGCAACTACGCCGGGGTGTATTACCCGTCGCGGGCCCCCGGCTCGCCCCTGACGCCGACGACCTTCCGCGCCATGACGGGCCGCCCGCGCCTCTTCGGCGGGAGTCAGTGAGGCCGGATGCCATCATCGGCACGATTTTTTCATTCGGACTTGGACGCGGCGATCCGGTTGCGAGTACAATTCTCGGATGGAATCGAGGAGCCGGCCGAGTCCCGGTCCGGGTGCGATCGTCCACTCCACCGGCCTTCGTGTGGTGACGAAAGGACGGTCCGGACGATGAGTTCGAGCGACTTGCGGATCGCCATCATCGGCGCTGGGCAGATCGCGAGGACGCGACATCTTCCCGGGTTCCTCGCCTTGCCGGGTGTTCGGGTCGTCGGAGTCTGCAACCGGCATCGCGAGTCGGCGGCGCGGGTCGCGCGCGAGTTCAACATCCCGAAGGTCTACGGGAGCTGGGAGCACGCCATCGAGGATGACGGCGTGGATGCTGTCATCATTGCCGCCTGGCCCTACCTGCACTGCCCCATCACGCTCGCGGCGATCGATGCGGGCAAGCACGTGCTCACCGAGGCGCGGATGGCGATGAACGCGCGCGAGGCGCAGCGGATGTACGACCACGCCCGCGAGCACCCTAATGTCACGACGATGGTCGTCCCCAGCCCCTATGGCCTGACCGGCGACGCCTACATGCGCGCTCTGATCAGCGGCGGCCTCCTCGGCACCCTCCGCGAGTTGCACGTCACCGGCTTCTCGAACAACCTGGCCGACCCGAAGACCCCGCTCGGCTGGCGGCAGATGACCAAGTACTCGGGCTTCAATATGCTCGCGCTGGGCATCCTTTATGAGACCGCCCTGCGCTGGACGCCGCCGGCCAACCGCGTCATGGCATATGCCTTGAGGATCATCGCCAAGCGGACCGACCCCGAGACGGGCCAGCCCGCGCGCGTCGGCACGCCCGACAGCGTCCATGTCCTGACGACCCAGGAGGACGGGTCGGTCGGGACCTACCGTCTGAGTGGGGTCGTCTGGCACAACACCGGCATGGCCATCGAACTTTACGGCAGCGACGGCACCCTCGTCTACGACCTGACCCGCGACGAGATCCGGGGCGCCCGGCGCAAGGATTCGGCGCTGGAGCCGTTGCCCATCCCCGAGAAGCTCCTCGTCGGCTGGCGGGTCGAGGCCGACTTCGTCGCCGCGATCCGGGGTGAGCGCCCCGTCACCCATACCGATTTCGCCACTGGTGTCCGCTACATGCAGTTCACCGAGGCCGTCGCCCGCAGCTCGCGCCACCAGTCGCCCGTCACGCTCCCCTTGAGCGAGTTCTCGAACCCGAGCCTGTGATTCGCGACCCGACGCATGAAGACGATCATCGAGCCGTTCAAGATCAAGATGGTCGAGCCGCTCAAGCTGACCACGCTCGAGGAGCGAGAGGCGATCCTCCGCCGCGCCCACTTCAACCTGTTCCAGATCCCGTCCGAGGACGTCATCATCGACCTCTTGACCGACAGCGGCACCTCGGCTATGAGCGCCGAGCAGTGGGCCGGGATGATCCGGGGCGACGAGGCGTACGCCGGGGCGCGGAGCTGGTTCCGGTTCGAGGCCGTGCTCCGCGACCTGACCGGCATGCCGCACATCCTGCCGACCCACCAGGGCCGCGCCAGCGAGCGGATCCTGTTCGAGCTGGTCGGCGGCCCTGATAAGGTCATCCCGAGCAATAATCACTTCGACACGACCCGGGCCAATATCGAGCACTCCGGCGCCCGCGCCGTCGATCTGGTCATCGCCGAGGGAATGCAGCCGCGCACGCGCCATCCGTTCAAGGGGAACATCGACGTCGATCGGCTCGACGCCCTGATCGAGGCGGAGGGGTCCGGGCGCATCCCACTCTGCATGGTCACGGTGACGAACAACAGCGGCGGCGGCCAGCCGGTGAGCCTGGCCAACCTCCGCGACGTCCGCGCCGTCTGCCGGCGCCATGGCATCCCGCTCTTCCTCGATGCTTGTCGGTTCGCCGAGAACGCGTATCTGATCAAGCAGCGCGAGCCGGGCCAGTGGCACCGCTCGGCCCGCGAGATCGCCCGCGCCATGTTCGACCTCGCCGACGGCGCGACGATCAGCGCCAAGAAGGACGGCCTGGTCAATATCGGCGGCGTCCTCTTGATGCGCGACGACACCCTGGCCCGCCGCGCCGACGAATTGCTGATCTTGACCGAAGGGTTCGTCACCTACGGCGGCCTGGCCGGGCGCGACCTCGAAGCCATGGCGCAGGGGTTCGTCGAGGTGCTCGACGAGGATTACCTCCACTACCGCCTGCGGAGCGTCGAGTACCTGGGCGAGCACCTCCTGGCGGCGGGCATCCCGATCGTCGAGCCGCCCGGCGGCCACGCCATCTACATCGACGCCGCCGCGTTCTGCCCGCAAATCCCCCGCGACCAGTATCCCGGCCAGGCCCTGGTGTGCGCCCTCTATCGCCACGCGGGCATCCGCGCCGTCGAGATCGGCAGCGTGATGTTCGGCCAGGTCGATCCCGACACGGGCGAGTCGGCCCACCCGCCGATGGAACTCGTGCGCCTGGCGATCCCCCGCCGCGTTTACACCCAGAGCCACATCGACTACACCGTCGAGGCCGCCATCGAGGTCTTCCAGAACCGCGCTTCGATCCGCGGCCTGCAGATCGTCGAGGCGCCGCCGACGTTGCGGCATTTCACGGTTAAATTTGAAGAAATTTGAAAAACTTCAGATTGGAAATTCCAGAGGTTCAGCGCGGCCGCCTCATCTCGAAAAGGTCGGTGCTTCGGCAATAGTCGTCGCCCCCGAGCCGCGCGATCGTGCGGAGCTTCCGGGGATCGATGCGGCCCGACTCGGTGAGCAACTCATTCCGCACGTGGATGACGAGCACCTCGCCGATGACGAGATTCGTAGAAAGGGGCCGGTTTCCGACCGGTACGACCTGGATGAGCCGGCATTCCATGTGGACGGGCGATTCGGCCACGCGCGGGGGTTTCACCTTCTCCGAGGGGATCAGCGCCAGTCCCGCGCGCTCGACCTCGCTCTCGCCGTGAGGGATGTCGCGCGAGGTCTCGTTGATTTGCGCGGCGAGCGGCTCGACGGCGGCGTTCAGGACGAACTCGCCGGTCGCCTCGACGTTCAAGAGCGTGTCCTTCTTCGAGCCGTCCCGGCGCAGGGTCGGCGAGAAGACGACCACGGGCGGGTTCGATCCGAAGGCGTTGAAGAAGCTGAACGGGGCGAGATTGACGCGACCTTCGCGGTCCAGCGTCGTCACCCAGGCGATCGGCCGGGGAGTGACGATGTCCACGAGCAGCCGGTAAACCTCGACTACCTCGGCCCGCGCGACGTCGATCAGCATGGCCCGGGGGCCCCGTTCGATTCAATCGAGCCAGGAATAGGGATACGCCGGGTCATCCAGTGTGAGCGCCTGCCGGGTGAGCTTCAAGGGGCGCACGGTATCCATCATCACGGCCAGTTCGTCGGTGCGGGTCATCGCGCGGCTGGCGGCAATCGTGCCGGGGTGCGGGCCGTGCGGGATGCCGTGGGGATGGAGTGTGATCGACCCCTCCTCCACCCCGCGCCGGCTGCCGAACCGGCCCCGGACGTAGTACAAAACCTCGTCGGCCTGCACGTTCGAGTGGGCGTACGGCACCTTGATCGCCTCCGGGTGTGTGTCGAGCATGCGCGGGGCGAAGGTACAAAGGACGAACCCCGGCGCGTCGAAGGTCTGCTGCACCGGGGGCGGCTGGTGGACCGTGCCGGTGATCGGCTCGAAGTCGTCGGCGTTGAACGTGTAGGGATACACCATGCCGTCCCAGCCAACGACGTCGAACGGATGGTGCGCCAGCGTGTA
>JBKOZB010000282.1:0-4750 GCA_046744225.1 Planctomycetota bacterium
TTGCTTTCGAGTATTGAAAATATTCTTAATATTAATTAATGATTAATAGATTGTATACCTCGTCGGAGAGCCCGAGGTAGGCCAGCACCCGCTTCACCAGGACCGGCAGGGCCGTCAGATGCCAGCGCCACCCTTCACCGCTCCCCGGGATCGAGTAGCAACGGAGCAGAAAACAACCATAAGCCGTCCATTTTGCTGGACAGCCATCGGGCCGGTGTTTTAGCCTGGAGGAATGGAAACCAACGACGAGTTCCATGAACGGATCCGGCATGAACAGCAGTTCGCCGCCCGGCTCCGCCTCGCCACAGAACGCCTGGAAGAAGCCCGGCGCGAGCGGACCTGGGCCATCGTCGAAGCCCATCAGTCGGGGTTGTCCGTCCGTCAGATTGCGGTCGCTACCGGTCTCAGCTCGAGCCGGGCCCACCAGCTCCTCGGCTCGGACGAGGCCCGCGAGATCCCCCGGTGGCTCAGTCAGCAGCGAAGGCGGAACCGACCGGACCGTTCACGTCAGGAGGCGGCCCGCTCCCCGCTCCACCCCGACCTTCAGGCCCGCCTCGCGAGCGAGTTGGAAGCCCTCCGCCGGTGCCGCGAGTGGCTGGATCGCCTGGACCGCGGGGAGACGGTCGTGGTGAATCTACGGCCCGAGACCGATGCCGAGATGGAATACGTCTCGTTCGACCGTCCCCGTGTGCTTCGGGTGCTGGCCCGCATCATCGCCGACCTCGACGAGCTGGCAGGCTTCCCGCCGATCGCCGAGGAGAAAGCCGCCCAGGCCGAGGACGCCGAGGCCCGGGGGGTTCGCCACCGGCAACGGTTGGCGGAGCCGGAGCCGCCGCCGAAGCGGTTGAGCATGCGTGAAGAACGGGCGGCGCTGCGGGCCTTGCTGGATCTTCCGCCGTCCGAGCGGGGCTGAACGAGCGCGGTCCCTACTCCTTCTCATCGGGAGTGAATCGGTGCCTTCGGTTGCGTTTTCAATCACCCCAACGGTCGGGTAGTCATGGACACGCCGTCCCCATCCACCCGGGATTGGGCCCGGCGATTGCTGGCTGCGGAAGCAGCGAACCCGTCCGCAGCCGATCCGCGCGTGCATGAAGCGGTTCGGGTCTGTGAGAAACTGCGAGTCTCCCTCACACGACTTGCCGGCGCAGACGGCTTTACGGCGCTCCTGCGGCGGGCGCTAGCTCTGGCCCGTGCGGAAGTCCCGGCGCTGCACGGCATCACGGAGAAGGCCGACGGCTCCCTGGAAGGACTTGAAGAGCTCGCGGCCGATGCGCGGAACGTCGGCATCGACGCGGCAGTCGCGATCACCGCCCATCTGCTCGGGCTGCTGGTTACTTTAATCGGCGAACCCCTCACGGTGCGCCTGGTGCGCGAGGCTTGGCCCGACGCATCGTGGGACGAATCACATTGAAGAACGAGGCTGCTCCATGAGCACGCAAGGACAAAATCAAGGACAGGAACGTGTGCTCATTCGGCAACTACCAACCGGCGTGCCGGGCCTCGATGAGATTCTCGGCGGCGGTCTGCCCGAGTACTCCTTCAACATCATCGCCGGCGCTCCCGGATGCGGTAAGACCACGCTGGCGCACCAAATCATCTTCGCTAACGCCAGTCCAGGGCGACCGGCGCTGTACTTCACCGTGCTGGGCGAACCGGCCATCAAGATGCTGCGCTATCAGCAGCAGTTCACGTTCTTCGATCAATCCAAAATGGACGGCTCGATCCGCTTCGTCAACCTCAGCCAGCTCGTTCTGGACCACGACCTGGGCGATGTTCTCGCTGAGATCATCAAGGAAGTCGAGGCATCCAAGGCGTGCATCGTCGTGGTGGACTCGTTCCGCACCGTGGTGCGCAAGGCGTTGACCAACGCGAGCGAATTGGAGCTCCAGGGCTTCGTCCAGCGCCTGGCGCTTCACCTGACCAGTTGGCAGGCCACCACGTTCCTCATCGGCGAGTACGTCGAAGGCGAACTGCGCGACAATCCGGTCTTCACCGTGGCCGACGGGCTGTTCTGGCTCTGCCAGAACATCGAGCGCAACTCGATCGTGCGCAAGATGCAGGTCATGAAGCTGCGCGGCCAGGAGTCCGTGCCCGGCCTGCACAACTTCCGCATCACCGAGGATGGCCTGCAAACCTTCCCGCGCACCTTCGCGCTCGCCGGACAATCAGATTACATCAAGGGCCGGCGGCGTCTTTCCACCGGCATCCGCGAACTCGACGCGATGCTGGGCGGCGGCGTTCCCGAAGGCGACAGTCTCCTCCTGGCCGGGCCTTCCGGATCGGGTAAGTCGCTGCTTGGCACGCACTTCATCGCTGAGGGTTTGCGCCAGGGCGAGCCGGGGATCGTGGCCATCTTCGAGGAGATACCGGCCGAGTACGCGCACCGGGCCGCCATGTTCGGCTTCGACTTCGACACGCCCCAGAAAGACGGCATGCTCAATATCATCTACCTCCGGCCGCTGGACCTCTCCGTGGATGAGACGGTGCACGAAATCGTCAACAGCGTCAAGAAGATGGGCTGCAAGCGGCTGGTCATCGACTCGCTGGTCGGCTTCGAGTTGGCGCTGGCCCCCGGCTTCCGCGCCGATTTCCGCGAGTCGCTGTACCGGATGATCGCGGCCCTCACCCGCCTGGGCGTGACCATCATGACCACCGTCGAGGTCGATGAGGACTTCACCTCGATGAACCTGAGCAACTTCACCGTCTCGTTCCTCGCCGACGACATCCTGCGCCTGCGCTACGTCTCGATCAACGGCCAACTCCGCAAGATGCTCCTGGCGGTGAAGATGCGCCGCAGCGAGCACAGCATCGACATGGTGGAGTACCAGATCACCTCCAAGGGCGTGGTCATCGGCGAGCCGCTGCGGGGCTACCGCGGCCTGACCAGCGGCATCCCCGGGCCGTGGTCGTTCGAGCCGGGGGAGGTTCCGCAGCTCCGCGCAGGGGCTGAAGGAGATCATCCCAATGAATAAAACCCCAACGACAGTCTCGCCGATGGTGCCGGCGTTGGAATCGGTTCTTTGCACCGAGGAGTTGAACCGACGGCCATCGCGCCCGCCGGACTATGAGAGGGAGAACCGTGCGCTGGTGTCGCTGGCACAAGCGCTGGCCGATTCGCCGCGCACCATTCTTCAGACATTGGCCGACACGATCCTGAAGGTCTTCCAGTGCGACTCGGCCGGCGTCAGCCTTGTGACGGAAGATGGAACGAGGTTCCACTGGCCGGCCATCGCCGGCGTGTGGACGCCGCACATCGGCGGAGGCACGCCGCGCGACTTCGGCCCGTGCGGCGACGTGCTCGATCGCAATTGTCCCCTGTTGTTCAGGCACTTCGAGCGGCGCTACACCTATTTCCTGCCGGTGACGCCTCCGGTCGAAGAGTGCCTGCTGGTTCCGTTTTACGTCGCGGGCATAGCGGTCGGCACGATCTGGGCGATCACCCACGATGATCGGCCGGGGGCCCGCAAGTTCGACAACGAAGACCTGCGGATGCTCGTGAGCCTGGGCACGTTCGCCTCGGCCGCCTACCAGGCTGTGGAGCAATTGCGCGCGCTCAGTAAGCAAGACCATGAGCGCCAGGAAGCCGCTCAAGCCCTGCGCGACATGAACGAGGCTCTGCTGGTCTCGTCGGTCAAGCAGCACGAACTGGCCGAGCGGCTGAGGGAAAATGACCGGCGAAAGGACGAGTTCTTGGCCATGCTCGCCCACGAGCTGAGGAACCCTCTTGCTGCCATCGGCAACGCCGTCGGGGTCGCGTCGAAGACGGGCCTCAAAGAGCATATCGACTGGTCGATGGAGGTCATCACCCGGCAGATGACGCACCTGATTCGGCTCATCGATGACCTCTTGGACGTCTCCCGCATCAACCGGGGGAAGATTGAACTCCGCAGGGACGTGCTTGACGCGACCCCCATCCTCGACAGTGCCGCGGCTACGGTCAGGACGCTCGTCGAGGAGCGAAAGCACTCGCTCGACCTCGCCGTCGACCGCGGCAACCTCTGGGTCAAGGTCGACCCGACCCGGCTTGAGCAGGTGGTGGTGAACCTCCTCAATAACGCGGCCAAGTACAGCGAGAACGCGGGGCACATCCTGCTTTCGGCACGCCACGAGGCGAACGAGGTCGTCATCAGCGTGAAGGATAAGGGCGTCGGCATCTCGCCCGAGAAGCTGCCCGAGATGTTCGAGCTGTTCGCTCAAGGAGACCGCTCGCTTGCCCGCTCCGAGGGGGGCTTGGGGATTGGCCTCACCGTGGTGAAGAAGCTCGTCGAGATGCACGGGGGCACCATCACTGCCACGAGCGAAGGACCGGGCAAGGGGAGCGAGTTCGTGATTCGGCTTCCCGCAGCGAAAAGGCCCGCCAAAGTGCTGCCGACGACGGAAGGCCCGACGGAGAAGGCGTGCAAGCAGGCCCGAATCCTTGTTGTCGATGACAACGCGGACACCGCTCAGGGGATGGCGAGGCTCTTAACGCGCCTTGGCCACGAGGTGGCGACGGCCCACAGCGGCCCCAAGGCCATCGAGGTGGCGAGGGCTCATCGGCCGGAGTTCGTCTTCCTGGACATCGGCCTTCCGGGTATGAGCGGCTACGAGGTCGCCTCGAAGCTTAGGCAGGAAGAGTGCTGCGCCAAGGCCGTGATTGTCGCCATCTCCGGCTACGGCCAGAACGAGGACCGCCGCCAGTCAAAGGAGGCGGGCTTTGACCATCACCTCATCAAGCCCCTCAACTACGACGCCCTCTTGGCCCTGCTCG
>JBKOZB010000271.1:0-9506 GCA_046744225.1 Planctomycetota bacterium
GCTGAAGCTCAGCGATCTGGGCGTGGGCCGTGGCACCATCCACCGCGTCGATGACCTGCTCGGCCTCGCGATAGAGGGATTGCCGCGATTGCTCACGGTCCCGCGCCATGCGGGTGACATCGCCGTAGTGACCGAACAGGATAGCAAAGGCACTGGCGATGCGTTGCGTGATCGTGGACATGAGGGCTCACTGCCTCGAGGCCAATCGGGTGAATCGGCCCACGATTGCACACGTTCCGAAGGGAAGTGTCCACAGGCTAACACCTGTTCGGGAAGTGATTTTGAGAAAGTCCCGTAATGGTCCAATTGGCCCTGTCGTAAGTTCTAGAAAGCCAGGCATTTAGGTTATTGGTCACAGTAGAACTAATCGCGACGATGGGTCCAGGGGCAAGCGAGCTTGCTCGCGGCGATGGTCCCGAGTTACTCCCTTGGCCGAGCAAGTCCACCACCTGTCGAAGGAGGGCCCGGAGGTAAGGAGTTATCATTCTCCATTTGGCATCAAACCTCTCTCTTCGGCTTCCGTCAAACCGGGTCCGGGCTCCTCGGCGACGGGCTCGAGCGCCACGGGGACCTCGGCCTGGGGGTCCACGACGCGGAGAGCGAGGCGGCCGGCGAGGACGTCGAGCAGGGTCTGGCCGCAGACCTCGCCGCGCCAGCCGAGGGCCAGCTCGGGCCGGCGCAACTCGGGGTGGCCCTGGGTGTGCCAGCGGATCAGGTTCTTCAGGTCGTGCGAGACGCCGACCAGGCCGCCGGCGACCCGGTGCTGAGCGCAGCACTGCGCCAGCGCCGCGGCCAGCAGGTTGACAACCATGGTCAGGCCCGGCCCTTCCTCGGAGCGATCGAGCGGCTCGGGGAGCTGGTCGGCCGGGACGAGCTGCGCCGCGGTGATCGCGGCGAGGATCGCGCCGCTCCGGCTCAGGAGATGCGGCCGGTTGAAGTCGCGGAGCGCTTCGAGGTCGCGGCGGCTGGAGGGTTGGCGCTTGGCGATCGCGACGAGCAGGTCGTCGCGCAGGACCTGGCGGAGCGGCCGGTTCGCGCGCCGGGCCTCGTCGATCCGCCACTCGGCCAGCCGCCGGGCGACCTCCAGCCCGCGCCGGCTGAGCTGGTGCAGGCCGGGCAGCCGGCGCCAGCGCTCGTCGTCGTCCCGGTCCTCGATCGCGCGGACGAACGAGGCGAACTCGGCCTCGGCCCAGTCGGTCCGGCCCCACTCGGCCAGTTGCGCGGCGAGCCGGTCGGCTAGGTCGAGCAGGTGGCGGACGTCGTCCAGCGCGTACCGCAGTTGCGCCGTCGAGAGCGGGCGGCGCCGCCAGTCGGTCCGCGTCTCGCCCCCCGTCACCGCGATTCGCAGCGCCTGGCCGACCAGGTTAACCAGCGAGAGCGGATAGCCGAACCCGGCCAGGCCGGCGGCGATCTGCACGTCATACACCCGTCGCGGGACCCTCCCGGTCTGGAACCGGCAGATCCGCAGGTCCTCGCTCGCCGCGTGCATCACGACCTCGATGCTCGGGTCGATCACGACATCCCAGAACGGGGATAGGTCGCGGATCGCGAGCGGATCGACCACGGCCAGGCGGTCGCGGGTGGCGACCTGGATCAGGCAGAGGACGGGCTCGAACGTCTCCTCGGAGACGAACTCGGTGTCGAACGCGAACCGGCCGGCGGCGCGGAGGTGCGCGACGAGCTCCTTCAGGTCGGAGGCGCTGGCGATCAGGGGTGCTCCGGACGCGTCCGACATCGGGCTCGGGCTGCCTCGGCCTTCGGGAGAGATCGGGACGTCTGGTCCGATGGTTGCGGAATTATCGCGTCCCGAGCCGCGCGACGCAAGGGAGGCCGCGGGACCGGGGTTCGCGCCCCGGCCGCCGCGCGGCTCCCCGCCCTTTAGGGCAGACCGTTCAGGAACTTGAGAATGGCGTCGTTCGCCGCGCCCGGGTTTTCGAGCGGGGCCAGGTGGCCGGCGTCGGGGATGATCGCGAGCTGGGCGTTCGGCAGCGCCGCGGCGAGCTTCCGGATCTCGTCGGGGGGGGTGATCACGTCATCGGCCCCGCCCAGGACCAGGGTCGGCACGGTGATCCGCGCCAGCTCGGCGGTCCGGTCGGGCCGCGCCGCCATCCCCCGCAAGCTGCCCACGATGGCGCGGGTGGAAACGCGTTCCATCGCCGCGTGGACCGGCGGGATCAGCTCGGACCGCCGCTCCCGGGTCGTCTCGGAGAAGAGCTTCGGGAGCATCGACTCGACCACCGGCCTGGAGCGGCCGGTCGCCTCGACCTGCCGCGCCAGCGCCTCGCGGTTCTGCGCGACCTCGGGCGTGTCGGCCGTGGCGCGGGTGTCCATCAGCATCAGCGCACGCACCCGCTCGGGATGCCGCGCCATCAGCGCAAGGGCGACGTAGCCCCCCATCGACAGCCCCCCGAGCACGATCGGCTCGGTGATCTGGAGCGCGTCGAGCAGCTCGACGACGTCGCCGGCCATCGCGTCCATCGTGTAGCCCGACTCGGGCGCGGCCGTATGGCCGAACCCGCGCAGGTCGGGCGCGATCACGCGGTAGATCGCGCCGATGCTCGTCCGCTGCGCGTGCCAGATCGTGCGGTCGAGCGGGAACCCGTGGAGCAGCACCACCACGGGACCGGGTCCATCATCGTCGTAAGTCAGAAGCATGGCTGGGGCTCTCGTGTTTTCGCCGGACGGGACTCGGATCGGCCACTCCCGGACCGTCGGCGATGCCCGGCCCGGACTCCTCCCTGACATAATGCACGCGGCCGGGATTTTCCACGAAAATCTTCTAATTTTGGTTTTCATATGTTAATATTTTCTTATTTAAACTTTGCGAACCCAGGTCTTGAGCATCGGGCTCTGCCCGGGCATAGGACATCGGTCGTATTGCAAATGGCGTGCCTGCCGAGGAGTCCGTCCCGTGACCGCGATCAAGATTCGTTCAAACCGGCGCCTTTGGTTGGGGGTGTGGGCCTGGCTCGTCCTGGCGGCCTCGGCGCGGGCCGCGTGTCCCGACCCACGCCTCTCGTTCGGCGAGCGGGCCGACCTGCTTGTCTTCCTCGGCGCCCGCGAGGCGCAGGAGAGCCTGCGCGGCTGGCAGCCCTGATCCCATCTCCCGCGCGGTGGTGAATCTCCGCGCCGCGTGCCCCGACCCTGGCGGGGCAGGCTGAATCCTCCCTACAATAGAGGTAGGCGGCTCGACACGGCACGAGACCTGACGACACCGCTCGCACCCTCGACCGGAATGGAACCGACCCCCATGTCAACCCCGAACGAACTGTACGATCTGGCCGTGGATCTGAGAGACAAGGGCGACAAGCACGGCGCTATCGCCAAGCTGGTGGAGGCCATCGCGCTCGACCCGAACTTCGCCATCGGCCACGGCATGCTCGCCAAGCTCTACGTCGATCTGGCCGAGGCCGACAAGGCCATCTTCCACGCCAAGAAGGTCGTCGAGCTGGAGCCCGATGACACGTTCAGCTACACCGCGCTTTCGGTCATCTACCAGCGCTGCGGCAAGATCCCCGAGGCCGAGCACGCCAAGGCCATCGCCTTCAACAAGCAGATGGGCTTCGAGTGACCGACCCTCCCGGTCTCGAAAGACTTGTATTTGAAATTTCAAATTTGCCATTTTTCATCTAACATTTGACATCCCGGTGTCGGAGTGCGCGCCGATAATCCTCCCCCGCTCCTGGCTGGCCCGGCTCGCCTTGCTCGTGCTGGCCCCCGGTCTCGCCGCCGCGGCCGAGCCGTTCGCCGACGACACCTGGTTCCGCGGGCAGCGCGAGGACCTGGTCGGGCTGTACAAGCACCTGCACAGCCACCCTCCAGACTGAAGGTGGCGAAGCTCAAGACGCTGCTGATCGTTGGCGCTAGGGATCGCGCTGGGCACGCTTCTCGACGGGATGGTCTGCCCGGTGGTCAAGAGGATTTGGACCCCCCCTTGGGTCATCTTCAGCACGGGCTGGACCTGCGGGATGCTCGCGAGTTCTTCGCGGATATCGATCTCGCCGGCTTTCGCCGCTGGACGTTTCCGCTGGTCGTCGGGTCCAACTCGATCGCCAGGGACGTCATGGCCCCGTTGCTCAAGCCGTTCGTCGCCGGCACGCTCAAGATTCACCTCGGCTGGGTCTGGGCGGCCTTGGCCCGCTCAACGGTCGTCGATCGGCTGATCGACCGGGTGTTCGGCGTGCCTCTCGGCCCTCAGCTCTTCTCGGGCCTCTCCGGGCCGATCTACCAGTCGGCCGCCATCCTGTTCGTGCTCTGGCTCATCTGTCTCTGGATGTACCGGCAGCGGATCTTCCTCAAGATCGGAGCCCGGGGGCAGGTCGTCGAGTTCGTCGTTTTCGAGTTCCTCCTCCAGGTGCTCGGCCACGTCGGTCAGGCTCCGGACCTGGCGAATCTGGGCGAAGTAGACGCAGGCGCTGATCAGGCCGCCGGCATACATCAGGACGCGGAAGCCCATCATGGCCGGCCCTCCCCCCGGATGCGCCACGAGTCGGAAGACCTGCTGGCTGACCTGCTCGGTCAACCCGAGTGCCCCGCCCGGCAGCGGGACGACCATCGTGAACAGGATCAAGGGCACCAGCAGGAAGTGCTGCGCGAGCGAGGGGAGCCCGGTCGGGAAGAGCGTCCGGCTGACCGCGTAGAACGCCAGGACGTTGAGCACGTGGCCGAACGTCGCCAGCGCTAGCCCGGAGAAGACGACGCCCAGCCGCCTCCGGTACGTCTCCGACATCGCCTTCAACTCGCGGAGGATCACCGCCCGGTGGCCGTGGCCGTGCAGCAACCCGGGATGACGCCGCGTCAGGGCCTGGGTGAAGACCGCCGTCAGGCCGAGCGAGCCGAGCGCCAGGAGGGCCCAGGCCAGGAGGATCAGCCCCTTGACAGGCGTCCCCGCCCTCGGCCAGGCCGCCACGCCCGCGACCCCGGCCAGCAGGAACAGCCCGAGCAGGCCGAGGATCCGGTCGATCACCATCGACGCGACCGCCTGCGTCCGGTTGATCTTCATCCGGACGAGGTACGCCGCCTTGATCAGGTCGCCCCCGACCGCCCCCGGAATCACCAGGTTGAACACGTTGCCGATGAACCCGAGCAGGAACGTGGAGCGGAGCGGGAACCGCGGCTCGATCGCCCGGACCAGCCAGAACCAACGGACGAACGTCAGCAGCAGGCTCGTGAAGTAGAACGCGAACCCGAGCGCGAGCAGCCGAGGGTCGAGGTACCGCCAGGGGATCTTCTGAAGCTCTTCGCGGTTGCTGTAGATCACCCGGCCCAGCAGGCCGAACGCCAGCGCGACGAGGAGGATGTTGGCCAGCAGGGAACGCACCGAATGCTTCGACGACTTCTTCATGAGACGAGGCTCGCTCGCGACCGATGGAATCTCGGACGGCTCACAGAAAGAACGTGCGCGGGTGACTTCGCTTGGTAGGACAGATTTCTTCAGTTTTCGTAGGGTCCGCTGTGCGGACCGGGCGTCCGGGGCGCGGTCCGCATAGTGGACCCCACGGAAAAGAGGCTTCCAACCCCGCTCAACACGTACCAGACTTCAGTCTGTCCTACCAGAAAACCGAGACCCGCGCAGACTTTTTCTGGGATCGGTATCAGAGGCTCCCCTTCGTCGAGGGCACCCCCTCACTTCGGGGATCACGCTCACAGGCCATCCGGAGCGATCGGGCCAGCCCCTTGAAGATCGCCTCGCTGATGTGGTGGGTGTTCCGCCCGTAGTGCAGCAGGACGTGCAGGTTCATCCGCCCCTGGGTGGAGACCGCCTGCCAGAAGTCGGCGACCAGCTCGCTGTCGAACGTGCCGATCTTGGGAGCCGGCATCGGCGCGTTCCAGACCCAGTACGGCCGTCCTCCCAGGTCCACCGCCGTCGTCACCAGGGTCTCATCCATCGGCAAGACCGCGTGCCCGTAGCGGCGAATCCCCGCCCGGTCCCCCAGGGCGCGGTCGATCGCCTGGCCCAGGCAGATCCCCACGTCCTCGGTCGTGTGATGGGCATCGACGTGCAGGTCTCCCTGACACGCGACCGCCAGGTCCATCAGCCCGTGCCGGGCGTACAGCGCCAGCATGTGATCGAGGAACCCAACCCCCGTCGCCACCTCGGCGCGCCCCTGGCCGTCGAGGTCGAGGGTCAGGCGGATGTCCGTCTCGCGCGTCTTGCGAACGATCTCGGCGGTTCGGTTGGCCACGGCACTCCGCTCGTTTTCCCAGGATATTTCGCCGCCGGATCACGATCGTGTTCCACGCAGCAGCACTCCGGCCCGCTACGCGACGCGTCCAACTTACCAAAAAAAATCCGACGCCGCGCCCCCACCTCAACTTTGCGTCGCCCGTGCCTCGGTATTACATTTCGAATCGATCGTAACGCGACGCGCCGAGCTTTGCACCTGCTGGGGAGTGTCGCACATGACGCGCGGGACGCGAGGCGGCTTCACGCTCATCGAGCTCTTGGTGGTGATCGGGATTAACGCGGTCCTGGTCGGACTCCTGCTCCCTGCAGTGCAAGGGGCGCGCGAGGCGGGGCGGCGGATGGACTGTCAGAGCCATCTCCACCAGATCGGCCTGGGCGTGATGCAATACTTCGATGCCGCGCTCAGACCAAGGCTCGGAGCGCCTCGAGCAACCGGTCGATCTCCGCGTCGGTGCCGACGGTGATCCGCAGGCCGTCGGGGAGTCCGGGGTAGTGCATCAGGCGGACGAGGATCTTCCGCTCCTTGAGCGCTAGGTAGATGGGGGCGGCGGGGGGACCGCCGACGCACCAGACGAAGTTGGCCTGGCTTTCGGGGACGTAATAGCCCAGGTCGCGGAGGGCGTCGGTCAGGCGGCGGCGGGTCGCGAGGATCTTGGCGCGGGTCTGCGCCAGGTGGGCCTGGTCCCCGAGCGCGGCGGCGCCGCCGACCAGGCTCAGGGTGTCGCAGTTGTACGAGTCCTTGACCTTGATCAGGCCGGCGACGATCTCGGGCCGGGCGATCAGATAGCCGAGCCGGAGCCCGGCCAGGCTGTATCCCTTGCTGAAGCTCCGGGTGACGATGAGGTTGGGATGGTCGGCCACGAGCCCGACGCAGTCGTCCTCGGCGAAGTCGACGTAGGCCTCATCGACGACCAAGGGGCAATCGAGCCGCTCTGCCAGGGCGCCCACTGCCTCGGGCCGAAGCGCCGTCCCGGAGGGGCTGTTCGGGTTGGCGAGGAAGGCGAGCCTCGGCCCGGGCTGGGCGAAGGCGTCGGGGTCGAGCATCCAATCGGGCGAAAAGGGGACCTCGACACCCCGGCCGTCCTGAAGATCGACCAGCGTGCGGTAGAGGATGTAGCTCGGGGTGGGGTAGACGACGCGGTCGCCGGGGCCGACGAAGGCGCGGGTGATGATCGTCAGGAGGTCGTCCGACCCGTTGCCGGCCAGGACCATCTCGGGATCGACCCGGTGCCGCCGCCCGGCGGCCTCGCGGAAGGCGGTGCTGAGCGGGTCGGGGTAGAGCCGGAGCTGTTCCCCGAGCGCGGCGGCGATCGCCTCGGACACGCGAGGGGAGGGGGGGTACGGGTTCTCGTTCGTGTTGAGCTTGATGAAGCCGCCGTCGTGGGGCTGCTCGCCCGGCACGTAGCCGGCCATCCGTTCGATGTGAGGTTGAAAGTAGCGGCTCATCCTGCGGTCGTTTCTGGGGTTCGTAAAAGGGCCGGGGAGGCGAGGCGGGCCAGCGGCTCGTCGTCGATCCGGTACATCGTCCACTCGTCCATCGGCCGGGCACCCAGGGATTGATAGAAGCCGATCGCCGGGGCATTCCAGTCGAGGACCGACCATTCCAGCCGTCCACACCCGCGCTCGACGGCGATCCGGGCCACAGTTGCCAGGAGCGCCTTGCCAAGCCCCCGCTCCCGGTGCTCCAGCCGGACGAAGATGTCTTCCAGATACAACCCCGGCTGGCCCCGGAAGGTGGAGAACGTCGCGAAGAACAACGCGAACCCGACCGGCTCGCCGTCCACCTCGGCCAGGATCGCCTCGGCGGCGGGCCTGGGGCCGAACAGGTGGGTGCGGAGGGCGTCGGGCGTGGCCCGCGCGAAGTGCTCCAGTTTTTCGTAGACGGCCAACTCGCGGACCAGGTTCACGAGGGTCTCCGCGTCGTCGGGTTGGCAGGGGCGGATCGTGGCAGTCATCAGTCGACCGAGGGCCAACGGCCTCCACGGGCCGGGTCGTTCGTGGACAGGTCATTCTTCGCGGAATGACAGAACGGTTTTGCCCGATTCCTCGATGGCGATCAAGAGGCGAGCCGGGATTTGCGATTCCCGAGAGGGATGACTGCTCACGACTCCGGACTGTCCTCCAGCCGGACATCGACGCTCTGGCGGTGCGCGGTCAGGCCCTCCTTGTCAGCGAGCAGGCGGACGTGGGGAGCGATCTGGGCCAGGCCCGCGCGGTTGACGTAGATCAGGCTGGTGCGCTTCAGGAAGTCGTTGGAGCAAAGGCCCGAGGCCCAGCGCGCGGTCCCTCCGGTCGGGAGGACGTGTGAGGGACCAGCAGCGTAATCGCCGACGGCGACCGGCGTGTAGTGGCCCAGAAAGATAGCGCCAGCATTGGTCAGGCGGTTGGCGAGACGGTCAGGATCGGCGGTGGAGACGTGCAGGTGCTCGGGAGCGATCAGGTTGGTCAGGTTCACGGCCTCGTCCTCATCCCGGACGAGGATCAAGGCGCCGAAGCGTTCCAGGCTCTCGCGCGCCAGGTCGCCCCGGCTCAACCGGGCAAGTTGCTGCGCCAGGGTGTCGGAGACGCGGTCGATCAGGTCAGCCTCCCAGGTGATCAGGACACTGGCGCCGGGCGAGTGCTCGGCCTGGCTGATCAGGTCGGACGCGACGAAACGGGGCTCGGCCGTCGCGTCGGCGATCAGGACAACCTCGCTCGGGCCGGCGATGCTGTCGATATCGACCTCGCCGTAGACCTGCCGCTTGGCCAGCGCGACGAAGAGGTTGCCCGGCCCGACGATCTTATCCACGGGAGGAATCCCAGTCACGCCGTACGCCAGGGCGGCCACGGCCTGGGCGCCGCCGATGCGATGGACCTCGGTCACGCCCAGGGCGTGGCAGGCGGCCAGCAGGTCGGTGTTGTAGCCGCCGAAGGGGGTCGGCGGCACGACGACGGCGATCTCCTCGACACCCGCCGCCTGCGCGGGGACGACCGTCATCAGCAGCGACGAGGGATACGCCGCCGCCCCGCCCGGGATGCAGACCCCGACCCGCCGCAGCGGGCGATAGCGGAGGCGCAGCTCGCTGTTCACTCCGCGCCTCATCACGGCGTCGCGGTTGAGGATGCCCGACTGGAACGCCAGGATGTTGTCGCGGACCCGTCGGAGCGTGCGGAGATAGGCCGGATCGGCTGCGCGGAAGGCGTCGCTCAGTTCCTCGCGCGCGACCCGCACGGCCGACGGCTCCAGCATCACGCCATCGAGCCGGGCCGTGTAGTCGAGCACGGCGTCGAGCCCGCGGCACTGCACGTCGGCGCAGATCCGCTCGACGACCTGCTGCGG
>JBKOZB010000222.1:0-9286 GCA_046744225.1 Planctomycetota bacterium
GATAGGTCTCGAAGAGCAGGGCATCGACGCCGGCCTCGGCGAGCAGTTCGGCCTGCTCGCGAACAGCCTCGGGCGTCTCGACCGCCGTCGGGCCGATCGAGCCGAGCACGAACCGGCCGTCTCCCACCGCCCGGCGCGCCAGCCCCACCGCGCGGCGGTTGATCGTCTCGAACCGATCGGCGCGGCCGAAGCGCGCGAGCCAGGCCCGGTTGGCGCCGAAGGTGTTGGTCAAGACCGCCTCGGAACCCGCTGCCACGTCCGAGGCGTGCACCCGGGCGACGACCTCGGGACGGCTCAGGTTCCACAGCGCCGGGTCGTCGGCGGTGAGGTCGAGCCCCCGGGCGATGAGCCGGGTCCCCATCGCGGCGTCGAGCAGGAGAACGCCGCGCTCCAGGATCGTCCGAAAGCGATCAGTCACGGGCCTTGGGCCGGTTGCGGATCTTGGCGCTGACGCGGACGAGGAATTGGTGCTCCTCGTCGGTCAGGGCCGAGCGGCCCTTGCGGTGGAGCTTCTCGAGGATCTCGTCCATCCGGCGTTCCTCGGCCGCCTCGCGCGCCTGGCGCCGCTGCCGCCGGAGCTCCGACCGCCGCCGCCGCCACCGCTTCAGGGCGCTCTCGCGGTAGGGCCGCACCTTCGCCGTGCTCCCCTCCAGGCTCGTGTACCCCTCGGAGAAGTCATAGCCGAACAGCCCCTCCTCGAAGAAGCTCCCGTCCTCCATCATCCGTGCTTCGGTCCGGACCATCCACTCGATCAGCAGGGCCAGGACGATCACCGTGATGCCGTCAGTCGAGGTGTGGACGAAGAGCCGGACCAGCCCGACCAGCCCCAGCAGCGCGGCGACTGAGTGGGCGGTCCAGAGTGCGATGATGCTGTCTTTCGAGGGGAGGACCGCCGAGTTCGTCAGGTACGAGCGGAGCATCCGGCCGACGTCGAACGGCAAGGCGGGGATCAGGTTCACGATCATCAGGACCCAGTTCAGGTAGCCAAACCAGCCGATCCACCAGAGCGGCGTCAGCGGGGCGGCGAGCGAACCGTTGGCAACGAGCCTCGGCGCGCCGGCGTCGGCGACGTTGCCGAACGGGTTCCAGACGAACTGGGCGCCGGCGAAGTTCAGGCCGATCGCCGTGATCAGGACGATCGCCGCGCTGGTGGCCGGGCCGGCCAGCGCGATCAGGGCGTTGTCGGCCGACCGCGCCGCCTGGACCGGCCCCACCATGTTCCCCAGGGGCCAGAGCCGGATCTCGTCGCGCTCGCAGCCGAGCCAGTGCGCCATCAGCGCGTGCCCCAGTTCGTGCAGGATCAGCGCCAGGAGCAGCAGCAGAATCCAGGCCGACGTCGCCGCGATCGGGAGCAGCCCCCCCGTCAGCACGGCGCCGAGGAGCCGGAGCACGATGAAGGCAATGAGGAAGAAGTGGACTCGGACCGGCGTTCCGAACCAGCGGCCCAAATTGATCGGAGACCACGTCAGAGGATCGGTCATCATCGGCCACCCGCGGCGGGTTGCGGACGTCGAGTGAGGGAGAGGTCTCACTGTATTATACTGGCGCTGTCGTCCCGACACTCGTATAATGTATCAGTCGTCAAGGGAACTCGCAACGCTCGGGGGCCGGGCGCGGGGACCACTGCTCCGCCGTCCCAGCCGAGGCGCCGCGAGCCGGAACAGGACGAGCGCTTGCCCCACCCCGGCCGATCGGTCCCGAGGGACGGGGGCCTGGCCATCTGGATTTACGCGACGAAGGGATCCCGGAGGTGGCATTCTCTGTGAACCCCGAGGAGCCGGAGGTCCGCGTCCGCGTGGACGTGAGTCCACGATCGTACGAGGTGCGGGTCGTCAGCGGCGGCGCCGACGGCTTCGGCACGTTTGCCTCCGCGGCGCTCAACGCGACCTGGGCCGGACGCACCTGCCGCCGTGCCCTGTTGGTCACCGACGAGAACGTCGCCCCGCTGGAACGACCCTTCGTCGCCGCGCTCGCCGCCCTCGGGATCACGACGACGCTGGCCGTCGTCCCGTCGGGCGAGCGAAGCAAGTCGCTCGACCGCGCGGCCGACCTTTACGACGACCTCGTCCGCCTCCGCGCCGACCGCCACACCGCGATCATCGCGCTGGGCGGGGGTGTGGTGGGCGACCTGGCCGGCTTCGTCGCCGCGACCTACGCCCGCGGCCTGCCGCTGCTCATGGTCCCGACCAGCTTGCTCGCGATGGTCGATAGCTCCGTCGGCGGCAAGGTCGGGGTCAACCACCCCCGCGCCAAGAACATCATCGGGGCCTTTTATCAGCCGATCGGCGTCTGGATCGACACCGAGATGCTCGCGACCCTCCCCCCGCGCGAGTACCGTTGCGGCCTGGCCGAGGTCGTCAAGCACGGCGTCATCCTCGACGCCGCCTTCTTCGACTACCTTGAAGCGAACGCCGCGGCGATCCTCGACCGCGCGCCCGGCCCCTTGCGGCAGATCATCGCGCACAGTTGCCGGCTCAAGGCCGAGGTCGTCACCCGCGACGAGCGCGAGGAAATCGGCGTCCGCGCCAAGCTCAACTTCGGCCACACGATCGCCCACGCCGTCGAGAGCGTTTCCGGCTACGGCTCGCGCTTCCCTCACGGCGAGGCGGTCGCCGTCGGCATGATCGCCGAGTGCCGCCTGGCCGAGCGCCTCGGCTGGATCGCCCCCGAGATGACCGCCCGCCTCACCAACCTGATCGAGCGCTTCGGCCTCCCCACCGCCGCCTCCGGCCTCGACCCCGACGCCCTGCTCGAGGCCATGACCCGCGACAAGAAGAACCAGAAGGGCCGAATCCGCTTTGTCCTCCCCCACGGCATCGGCCATGTCGAGCTGACCGACACCCCGATCGAGGGCGATATCCGGAATATCCTGGTGCCGATGACGGGATCGTAGATCGATAATCATTAATCAGTTTTCAATTTATGCATATTATCGCTCCCGGGCGGGGGCGCGGGAATGTCTTTTTCGCCGCCCTGTGGCAACGGCATCGGCCTGCGTCGGGACGCAGAGCATCCCGGGAGGGCATCCCCACGCGGGAGCGTAGGAAATACGATGACGAATCGGGACGCCTCGGCAGATCGATAATCAGGACCGATCAGAAAATATCGGCCCCTGGAAATGGGAGAAGACCTGCCTCATCATTCACTCCAGCGCCACTTTCCTCAGTTCCTCGTTCGCCATGAACTGCGCCGAGATCTTTTGGTTCCTCTCCATCCGACCCAGAAACGCCGCCATCGCCTTGGGGTCGAAGGCGTACCGGAACTGGTCCATCGTGTTGTTGCGGGCCTGGTCGGTGAGAGTCTCATCGGTCTTCAGGTCGTCCACCACCTGATCGAACAGATTGCTCTTATCAAAAACGAGGATCGGTGATATGACTCGCTCCCGCACTCTCGACGGCAAACGTCATCATCGCCGATCTCGCGGACGGGCAGGGAGGGCCCCACATGAAACTTGACCCCTTCGACCCCGATGAGCCATCAGAGACCGGTCCGGGATGGAAGACGGTGGCGGTGGTTGCCGCGCTCTACATCGCCTGCGTGAGTCTGGCCACCTGGCCACGAATCCTCTGGTTCCGTTCGGCCCTCCCCTCGCTGGGCGACCCGCTCCAGCACCTCTGGATCATGCGCTGGTACAAGACCTGCTTGAGGGAGGGTCAGTCGATCGTCCTCTGTCCCGAGATTCAATATCCGACCGGCGCTCCGCTCGGCAGTTTCTCTCCCCTGCACTTCCAGTCGCTGCTGTACATCCCCCTGTCGAGCGCGATCGGGAACGATGTCCTGTGCTACAACCTACTCTGGTTGTTTGGGATCGTGTTCACCGGCCTGGGAACCTTCCTGCTCATCTGGCACACCAGCCGCGACTCCTGGTGCGCCGGATTCGGCGGGATGCTCGCCATGCTGAGTGGTCCGATGATGCTTCACGCCATCGGCCATCTGGAGTTGATCTTTCTCGGCGGGTTTCCCCTGTTTCTGTGGTCCTGGCTTCGTTTCGTGGACCGGCCGGACCGAGGGCGATTGGCGGCGGCGGTCGGTCTTTACCTCCTCCTGGCGCTCATTTCGGCCTACTTCGTGGTCTACGCGGTGTTCCCCGCCGCCCTTTATGTCACGTGGAAGTTGATGGGGACGCGACCTCGCGAAGTTTGGCCCTGGCTCCGGGCCCGCGGAGGCTGGCTCGCGGCGTTCGCGGGCCTGGTCGTTCCTGGCCTCCTCCTCATCTTCGGCAATCAACTCTGGGCGAAGGCGCAGGGCTACGTGCTCCCGCGACCGATCTCGGAATTCCGGATTCATGGCGCTCCGCTCTGGAGCTACATCCTTCCGACAGGGTATCACCTCCTGGGTCGGCTCTTGCCCTCCCGCCTGTACGAGACGACGGAAGTCGGCGAGAATGTCGGCGTCGGCGAGAATGTCGGCGAGTGTTGCTCGTACCTCGGAATGGTCTCGCTGGTCTTGATCCTGTATGCGGCGGTCTTTCGGGTGCGGTTCGCGAGGGCGACCTACTGGTGGTCCACCTTACTGCTGTTGATCGTGCTGTCGGGCGGGGCGTCCTGGACGCTGGGCGGGTATCAGGTCTCCCTCCCCGCGCTCTGGCTGAAAAAGAACTGCTTCGCGTTTCAGCAGATCCGGTCCCCAGCACGGTTCAACCTCTTCGCCTCGGTCGTCGCGGCGCTCGTGGCGGCGCAGGGGCTCCAGCACCTGTTGGGGCGAATGCAACACCGCGGGATGCGTACGGCGGTGTTCGCCGGATTGGCCGTCGCGGCCCTCGCCGACCTCGCGATCATCCCCTACGTCACATCGATGATCCCGCCGATGCCTGGATGCTATGCCTTCATGAGGAGAACGGCCCCGGAGGCCGCCTTCGTGGAGATCCCCCAGTTCGGCTCGGGAGGCTCGTTCCTCTATGCGGTCTGCGGCTACTGGCAGTCGCTCCATCGCGGCCGGACCAACGCCGGCTACTGCGGGCAAGGCAACGCCCTCTTCGACAACTTGCTGACCTGGAACTCGCCGTTCTCCGCCACCAGCCTGGCTCAGCCCGACTACCTCGCCAACTCCGGTCGGATCGCGCTCGAGGTGCTCGGCGACGTCGACTTCCGCGACTATGCCTGGCTCTATTTGACCGCCCACAACTTCCGCTTCGCGGTCCTGCATCATTGGCCAGGATCGGTATCCTACCTCCCGGTCAGGCTCGATCGTCTGAAGGCCGCCCTGGAGGTCGCCAAGGTCTACGAGGACGCGGGTTCCGTGGTCTACGATCGGGACCGGCTGCCCCTCCCCTCGCGCCCGGTCTTGATCACCACCCGAGGCTGGCGACCCGCCTGGGATGGCAAAATGCTGCGTGTGGCGAATCGTGAGGCGCGCCTGGCGGTTTACAACCCCGACCCGAGGCACGATCTCCAGATGAGTCTCAACGCGAAGGCGTTCCAACACGCCCGGCAGGTCCGGCTCCTCTCGGGCGACAAGGAACTCGCTCGTTGGAACATCCGACCAGGAGAGTTCCAGCCGCTTGCGAGCACGATGTTCCGTCTCCCTTCCGGCCTCAGCGAGTTGATCCTCGCGAGCGACGGCGAGAGTCGGCCCCGATCCTGGCGGGATGCCTCTTTGGTCGGGGATCTCTCTCCCTACAGCCTGAAGATCGCGCGGGTCGGGCTCGAGGTCTCGACCGCGCTGTCACTCCAGGCTCTAGGAGGGACTGTTGATCGGAGCGAGGGGATGGGGGATGGCTTGAAGAAAGAGTGAGCGATCTCCTATCCCCATCGGCCATCCCTCCTCTTCATTTCGCCATGATGCGGACCTTGAAGCCGAGCGACTGGCTCAGGGCGACCATCTCGCCGAAGATGTCGCCGTAGGCGACGGCGATGTGATTGCTCATGTAGTGAGCCATGACCGTCTCCATCGAGCAGCCGAGGTCGGCCGCCATGAAGGGCCACTGGCGTGTGGTCCCGCACCACCAGGCTTCGCGGACATCGTCGGGCAGGGCGACCGACTCGCCCCGGCCGATCTCCATGACGAGCCCGCCCTCGCGGTCGATCCAGGCGCGGGCCCAGGTGAGCGGGCCGGGGAGGCTCACGCCGGCGAAGGTCCCTCCCGGCACCGGGAAGTAGCCCGCGGGCTGGCGGTAACTGTGCACGCCCTTCAGGCTCGTGATGTCGTGGTTGAAGGCGAAGGAGCCGCAGCTCCCCGAGTTCAGGAGGACCCAGAGCCAGCGCCCCTGGTGCTCGGCCCCCCAGCGGACGTCGTGGAACATGACGGTCCCGGGGAGCCCCTTCGTTTCAAGCAGCCGCTTCATCAGCTCCATCGGCACGAGGTTCCCCTGGTCGGCCTCGGTGCTCGTGATGACGACCTGCCCGTTCCCCTCGGGCCGCGCGTGCGAGTTCAAAAGGCCCTCGCAGAAGTCGCTCGGCGGCAGCAGCTTCAGCAGGCCGAGCTGATATTGCCAGCCCAGGCAGTCGGCGTGGAACTCGTTGATCAGGTCGAGCACGGCCAGGTAACAGCGCAGTTGCTCGCGGGTGACGTCGGGGGTGAAGTCCTCGGCCTCGGGCTCGTTCCAGTGGAAGGCGACGCCCCGGTCCTGGACGTACCCGAAGGCGTCCGCGACCCGCCGGTCACTGACTGACCGGACGCGCTCAACGAGCCAGGCCTGATCCACCTTGTGCTCGCTGAAGCCGATCGGGTACAGCAGCCTCGGCCCGAGGTAGCCGTTGATCATCCCCATGGAGGTGTCACCGAGCATCATGGCGAGGACCCGCTTGCGGCGGATCTGGTCGAGGACCCGGTCGGCGACGGCGAGTGCCTCGGCGGAGACCGCCCCCGCGCCGTGCAGCTCGCTCGTGTCGTAGCCGATCCGACCGGTCGAGCACCACTCGTCGAGCCGCTCCATGAAGCGGGCGTCGGCGGTCCAGTCGGGGGCGTTGGTCCAGACGCGCGACGCGGCCCGGCCGACGCTTTCGAGCGCGGCCCCGGTGTTCAGCAAGGCCACCAGGCCGGGCCAGGTCCCCGAGAAGTTCGAGGCGAGCAACAGCGGGCTGTCCTTACCGACGACCCCATCGACCGTGTGCGGGGCGTACGTCCAGTGGACGAAGATGCCGACCATCGGGTCATCAATCGGGCCGAGCCGGGCGATGGATTCGTCGGGGCGGGTGAGGAATCCCTCAACGACGTAGGCCGAACGCCCCAGCTTCTTGAGCGCCGTGACGAGCTGCGCGGTCGTCGCGCGCGCCTGGGGCAGGGCCCACTCGTTCGGCTTGGCGCGGTAATCGCCCGGCCAGAAGACGGCGACCTTCTTCGACATGGCGACATCTCCCGGGAACGGAAAGTCGGCCCTGGGCTGTAGACAGAGGCGGACCGACACGACACATTTAAAGGAGGGCAAGCGGGTCGGACCGGCGAGGCCGCCCCGGACCATCAACCTAATGTCTTTTCTGCCCACTGCCTACTGCCTACTGCTGGAGTGCCCGGCCGATGTACGATCTCGTGGTGTTGGGGGGCGGTTCGGGTGGCCTGAATGTGGCGTCGGCCGCAGCGCGTGTCGGCGCCCGGGTCGCCCTGGTCGAGAAGTCCCATCTCGGCGGCGAATGCACGCACACAGCCTGCGTCCCGAGCAAGGCCCTGATCCAGGCCGCCCGAGTCGTCCACCAGGTCCGCCAGGCCGGCGATTACGGCGTCCGCGCCTCGGCCCCCGAGGTCGATTTCGCGGCCGTCATGGCCCGCGTTCGCCAGGTCGTCGCCAGTTTTGCCGGCAGCGACTCGGGCGACTCACTCCGCGCCAAGGGGATCGAGGTCTTCCGCGGCTCCCCTGCGTTCGAGGCGTACGATACCGTGGTGGTCGACGGCCAGGAGCGCCTGGTTTCGCAACGGTTCGTGATCGCGACCGGCTCGCGACCGGACGTCCCGAACATCCCCGGCCTGGCCGAAGCGGGCTACCTCGACAACACGACGGTCTGGGGCCTGAATGAGCTCCCCATCGCGCTGATCATCCTCGGCGCGGGGCCGACCGGTATGGAGTTCGCGCAGGCGTTCGCCCGCCTCGGCTCGAACGTCACCGTGCTGGCCGATTCCGAACACGTTCTCCCCCGCGAAGACGTCGAGATCTCCGAGCGCGTTCAGGCCGCCCTCGTCGCCGAGGGGATCGCGATTCGCACGGGCGTCGAGGTGACGCACGTCGCGAAGCGCGACGGGCAGACGGTCTGCTTCTATCGGAGGACGTTGACCGGGGAGACCGGCGAGGTCGCAGGGACCCACCTGATTGTCGCCACCGGCCGCCGGCCGAACATCGAGGGGCTCAACCTCGACGTCGCCGGCATCCACGCCGACCCCGAGCACGGAATCGAGGTCGACGACTACCTCCAGACCCGCTCGACGCGCACCTACGCGATCGGCGACGTCTTGCAGGACCACCAGTTCACCCACGCCGCCGAGCGCGAGGCGACCGTCGCGTTCCAGAATGCGGTGCTCCGGCTGCCGAAGAAGATCGACTACTCGGCCTTGCCCTGGGCCGTCTTCGTCGATCCCGAGGTCGCCACCGTCGGTCTCTCCGAGTCAGCCGCGCGCGATCGCTGGCCCGAGGTCCGCGTCTTCCGCGCCGAGTTCGCCGACCTCGACCGCGCCCGGATCGACGGCCGGACGCAAGGGTTCGCTAAGGTCGTGGTGTTACCCTCGGGCAAGATCCTCGGCGCGACCATCCTCGGCGAGCAAGCGGCGCTGATCCTCCAGGAGTTCGTCCTGGCGATGGAGAACGGCCTGACGCTCCAGGACATCGCCGCGACCACCCACACGTATCCCACCTACGCAGGCCTGGCCCGCAAGCTCGCCAACGAGTTCCTCGCCACCCGGCTCGAAGGAGGACTGGTCCAGACCGCCCTCCGCTGGTTCTACGGCTACAAGCCGAAGGGCGCCGAGCGCGGCGCGGCCGAACCGGAAATCCCCGCGGAAACTCACAATGGTCATGAGCATTAGCCGTAGGGTGCGTTTCACGCACCCTACTCAAGCTTTTTCGCGACGCGACGCGCGAAACGATCGACGGATGACGCGGCCGCGGTGCAGGCCGCGCGCGGCGAGCTCGGTGCCGTCGTGGGCCTCGACCTGGAACGTCACGACCGGGCCATCGACGTGGATCACGCGGGCGCGGCAGCGACGGTGAGGCCCTCGGGGACCGGGACGAGGTGCTCGATCTCGACATGGGTCCCGACGCTCCGCTCGTGCTCTTCCAGGCACGGGACGATCCGGAAAAGACCGAGGCACGAAGATCTTGCCCGGAACACCGCCTGTTTACTATTTGGCACCTATGCTTCCC
>JBKOZB010000156.1:0-4786 GCA_046744225.1 Planctomycetota bacterium
GGTCTGGACCGGACGCTCGTCACTGGGTAACCTCAGACCTGGACTCTGGGTCGCTTTCCGGAACAGGCGGCCCGTGGCATCGCGGGATGGTACGCCACGCGATCGCGGGCAGCTGCGGTCCGGGTTGGGGCCGAGTCAGACGAGGGAATCTCATGGCGCAACGTCAGAGTCTGCCCGTTATGCCTCTTCGGGGGACGGTCATCTTCCCCGGCCTGACCGTGCCGATCGCCGTCGGCCGGCCGGGTACTTTGCGCGCAATCGAGGCGGCCATGAAGGGGGAGGGGCTCGTCTTCGCCGTCGCCCAGCGCGAGAACGATGACGAGCCGAAGCCCGAGCAGCTCTACGCGATGGGCCTGATTGCCCGGATCGGACAGGTCCAGCGCGGACTCGGCGGCGTCCAGCTCTTGCTCCAAGGCGAGCAGCGGGCCAACGCCTTGCACTACCACGCGAGCGAGGGCTACCTCAAGGCCGAGGTCGTCCCCGTCGAGGAGATGAAGCCGATCGATGAGGACGATCCCGCCTTCGCCGCGCTCTACCGCGAGATCCGCGAGCGCGCCATGGAACTGGGCGAGAAGCGCGGGCTGCCCGAGGAAGTCCTCCACCAGGTCATGGACTCCGTGACTGATCCCGGCCGGTTCGCCGACCTCGTCGCCGGCTACATCGAGCTGCCGGTCGCCGAGAAGCAGGCGCTGCTGGAAACCCTCGGCGTCGAGGAGCGGATGCGTCGGGTGCTCATCCACGTCCAGCGCCAGATCGCCATGCTCGCGGCGCAGGCCGAGATCAAGTCGCAGGTGCAGGAAGAGCTGGGCGAGCGCCAGCGCGAGATGTTCCTCCGCGAGCAGCTCAAGGCGATCCAGAAGGAGCTGGGCGACGACGACCAGAATCGCGAGGTCGAGGCGCTCCGCGAGAAGCTGAACAAGCTCGAACTGCCCCGAGAGGCCCGCGCCGAGGTCGAGCGCGAGCTGGGCCGGCTCGAACGCGCGGGCCGCGAGTCGATGGAGGCCCAGGTCATCCGGACCTACCTCGAATGGGTCGCCGAGCTCCCCTGGGGGACCCGCTCCGACGACGACCTCGACCTGAACCACGCCAGCCGCGTGCTCGATGAGGACCATTACGGCCTGAACGACGTCAAGGACCGCGTGCTCGAGTTTCTCGCCGTGCGCCAGTTGCGAGCCCGACAGCTCGCCGACGAGGTGGAGCAGTCGGGCGAGTGCCCCGCCGGCAAGCTGAAGGCCCAGAAAGATACTGCCACGCCGTCGCTGGCCCATACCCCGCAGGACGAAGGGCGCGCGATCACCGACACCCGCGAGGCCAAGGCCCGCGCCATGGCGCGCGGGCCGATCCTCTTGTTCGTCGGCCCGCCGGGCGTCGGCAAGACGTCGATCGCCAAGTCGATCGCCCGCGCCCTGGGCCGCAAATACGTCCGCGCCTCCCTCGGGGGCGTCCGCGACGAGGCCGACATCCGGGGCCACCGCCGCACCTACGTCGGCGCCATGCCCGGCCGGATCATCCAGGGGATGAAGCAGGCCGGGACCAAGAACCCCGTCTTCCTGCTCGACGAGGTCGATAAGCTCGGCGTCTCGTACCAGGGCGACCCGGCCAGCGCCCTGCTCGAAGTGCTCGACCCGGCGCAGAACGACACGTTCACCGACCACTACCTGAATGTCCCATTCGACCTGAGCGAGGTCCTCTTCATCGCCACCGCCAACTTCCTCCAGAACATCCCCGGCCCCTTGCTGGACCGCATGGAGGTCGTCGAATTCGCCGGCTACACCGAGCGCGAGAAGGCCGAGATCGCCAAGGCGTACCTCATCCCCCGCCAGCTCGAAGAATCCGGGCTGGCGGGGCAGGGGATCACCTTCACCGACGAGGCCGTCATGGCGGTCGTGAGCCAGTACACCCGCGAGAGCGGCGTCCGGCAGCTCGAACGCGAGATCGGCGCCGTGGCGCGGAAGGTGGCGCGGCGGTTGGCGTCGGGTCAGCCGGTCGATCGGACCGTGACGCCCGAGGAGGTGCGTGAGTTGCTCGGCCGTCCCAAGGTCCACCCCGAGCGCGCCGGCCAGGCGAACGAGGTGGGAGTGGCGACCGGCATGTATTACACCCCGGCCGGCGGCGATATTATGTTCGTCGAGGCGGCAATCCGCCGGCTCTATGGCGTCGCGCCGACCGACCCGGCGGTCCAGGTCGGCGGCTTGGGGAACGTCTCGCTGATCCTGACCGGACAGCTCGGCGACGTGATGAAGGAATCGGCCCGCGCGGCCCTGACCTACGCGGCGACGCACGCCCAGGCGCTCCAGATCCCGCAGGACCGGCTCGGCTCGATCGAGGTCCACGTGCACGTCCCCGCCGGCGCCATCCCCAAGGACGGGCCGTCGGCCGGCGTGGCCCTGGCCACGGCGATCGTCTCGGCCATGTCCGGGCGCGCGGTGCGACGGGACATCGCCATGACCGGCGAGATCACCCTGCGCGGCCGCGTCCTGCCGATCGGGGGCGTCAAGGAGAAGGTGCTCGGCGCCCACCGCGCCGGGATCGAGCAGATCATCCTGCCGAAGCAGAATGAGGCCGACCTGGAGGAAATCCCCGAGGAAGTCCGCGCCGCGCTCCGGTTCCACTGCGTCGAGACCCTCGACGAGGTCTTCGCGCACGCCCTCCTCCCCGCGCCCGGGACGACCGACTCGCCCAAGACCAAGATGGAAGAGGCCGAAAGGCATGCTCGGGAGACGGCGGGGAGGGATGGATGGTAGCGAGGTTCAGTCGTCCTGTGGGAAAAAACCTAGCTCGTGATCAGCTCGTGCGTCAGCTCCAGGATGGTCGGCAGAGACATGAGTCCTCTCTCGGAGCGGAGGGACGTGGCCGGCGCCGCGGTGTTTGGGTAGCATGAAGGAAAGACGCCTGAACGGTGCCGTTCGACGTCCTGTCCCGAGGAGATCGCGCCATGCCTGAACCAACCTCACCGGGTCCCGACACGTCTTCTCCCGTCCGGGAAGATCTCTTGAAGCTCGCTCCTCTGCTGCGAGAGGCGCACCACATCGAGCCCGAAGTCCAGGAGATCCTGGCGGACCTCGTCGATGAGCTGGTGCGGATGGTGGACCCTGCCGTTCCTTCAACGCAGTCGGAGCACTTGGCCGAGACCTCCACGCAACTGATGCTGGCCTTGCACCGCAAGCAGCACGTCGGTCTCCTGACCGCCGCCAAAGAGCGGCTGGAGGAGGCCGCCACCCGTGCCGAGACCGAGGCCCCCGTGGCCACCGGAATCGCCCGCCGGCTCGTCGATGCCTTGGCCGGGCTCGGCATCTGAGATCGCCTCACACATTCATTCACCCGCTCCAGGGCCGCTCGCACGGCGGGCGCTCGGGGAGGATCGACCGTGCCAAGGTATCCCATGCGGCTCCGCAGATAGGCGGCGAACTCGGGCCAACCGGCGCGGTTCTGCGAGGCGAATCGACGCACACACTTCGATGTGGCGGAATCGGATGGAGGAAAGGCCTGGGTTTAGGCCGAAAAGCCGGCAAAGTCCACATCATTCCGAGGTCACACCCCCAGGCACCAGGCGCGCAACATAACGTTTATTAATCGGACGAGGGTGAAGGAGCCCGCCTTGAGCGATGTATCGGTGTCGCGGTCGGGCGCTCGCGCGGGATGAATCCCGTGGTATCCTGGAAAAACGAGAAAAGGCCAAGACACTCGGCTCTCGTCACGTGGGTGGATGATCCGAGACTTCCTTGATCCTTGAGCCTCGGTGAGATCTATGGCCTCGAAGAACAAGAGCAAGAGGCGGCAGAATGTGCCATCGAGCGGCGGCCTTCGCCACGAGGTCGAGCGTCTGATTGCCAAGGACCGTTTGAAAGACGCGGTCAAGCAAGCCAAGCTCTGCTATCGGGAGGAGAGCACGCCGGAGCATCATCGGCTCCTGGAGCGCGCGTACTTGCTCCGGGCGGATCAGCTCCGGCGGAACGCGATGCCCACGGCGGCGCAGGAGGTCGCCCAGCACCTGCTCGATTTCGGGATCACCGACCCCGCGCTGGTCGAGGAGGCCGCCCGGCTCTTCATGGCCCTGGGGATGTTACAGGGCGCCCTGGCATTACAGGGGCGGCTCGACTCGCCCGAGGCACGGGAGCGGCTCGCCCTCCAGGCGGCCGACCTGGCCGTGCTCCATCCCGAGCGGGCCCTACAGTCGCCGCCCGAGGTCCGTCAGGGCGCGCAGCCGGTCCGCGCGGCTCTCGAAGCCCTCCAGGCCGGCGACGAGGCGAAGGCCCTGGACGCGCTGCGCGATGTGGCGCGGAGTTCGCTGTTCAGCGATTGGAAGCTGTTCGTGCGGGGCCTGGCCGCGTTCTCTCGGCGCGAGGCCGAGGAGATGCGCGCCAACTGGGACCGGCTCGACCCCCGCCGCGCGGCCGCCCGGATCGCGCGCTCCTTGCTCGCTCTGAACGGCTTCGCGCCCGACGGCCCGGGCCAGGTCGGCATCAAGCTTGACGCCCTGGAACGACGGGTCCTCGGTGTCCCGGTCCTCGAACCGCTGGAGCAGCTCCGCGCGCTCGTGGCCCAGGACCGCTGGGACGAGGCAGTCCGTCAGATCGGCACGTTGCGCTTCCTCCTCCAGCGCATCGACCCGAAGCTGGCCGAGCGGCTGACGCGGGTCCTGTACGGCCCGCTGATCCGGGCCGCATCGCAGCTCGATTATCGCCAGGCGAAGAACCTTGTCAAAGAATTCACTTATGCCGCCGAGCCGTTGCCGATCGACCCGCGCTGGAACCGCCTCTGGGCCTTGCTCTGGGAAGGGCCGCAG
>JBKOZB010000297.1:0-4954 GCA_046744225.1 Planctomycetota bacterium
GGGGCTGCAGACCGCCGAGTACGCCTGGTTCACGAGCGGGGCCACCGGCTTCAAGATCGACAAGCCGCCATTCAAAGACGTCCGGGTCCGGCGCGCGCTCTCCCGCGCCACCAGCCAGAGCGAGATCTTCGAGTCGAACGCGTTCTCCCTGGGTCACTGGGTCCCCAATCCCGCGGTCCCCGCCGCCTCCGCCGAGTGGTCCATTCCCATCGACCAGCTCGGTCCCGAGGGGCGGAAGCTCTACGAGTACTCGACCGCCGACGCCAAGCGCCTCCTGGCTGAGGCTGGCTACCCGAACGGGTTCAAGACGCAGGTGGAGGTACCCAGCGGCGGCTACACCTCCGACTTCATGGACGCCGTGCAGGTCATCATCAGGAACTGGAAGGAAGCCGGGATCGACGCCGAGCTGAAGCTGAAGGAGTACGGGGCGTTCATCTCCACCACGATTTACGGGAAGTTCGACCACATGTACCTGGGGCTTCGCGGGGCCTGGACCGACCCTGAGGCCTACTTCTACCGCTCCTACATGCCCGGCCAGCCGCTCAATGTCCTCGGGGTGAACGACCCCAAGCTGACCGACATGATCACCCTGCAGCGCCGGACGTTCGACGTGGCCAAGCGCAGGCAGATCGTCTACGACATCCAGCGCTACCTGGCGGAGCAGGCCCTGTTCGGCTCAAACGGCTCGGTCAAGGTCGTCTCGGCCTGGGACTCCCACATCAGGAATTTCATGCCGAACAACGGCTTCGATTTCGGTGGACGGCTCATGGCGGCCTGGATCGACAAGTAGGCAAGCAGGGCCGCGGCGCCCGCGGGTGGGCGTCGCGGCCCTTTTGTCCCATGCGCAACTACCTCCTCCGGCGCCTGGTCATCGCCATCCCGTCGCTGCTGATCGCATCGCTCATCGTCTTCATCCTGCCCCGCCTCATCCCCGGCGACGTTGTCCAGCTCATGCTGGAGGAGAAGGCCTACGGCAAGGACCTGGACGATCTCCGGGCCAAGCTCGGGCTCGACCGCCCGATCCCCGTGCAGTACGCCGCGTGGATGGGGAAGATCGTCCGGGGCGACTTCGGTGAGTCCCTCTGGACGCGCCGGCCGGTGCTCGGCGAGCTCGCCCGGCGCCTGCCGGTGACGCTCATGCTGGGCGGCATGGCTATCGCCGTCGCCATCCTGATCGGCATCCCGATCGGTATCGTGTCGGCCGTGCGCCAGGACGGCGCGCTCGACTTCTTCGGGCGGAGCGCTGCCGTCCTAGGGCTGTCCATCCCGGGCTTCGTGCAGGCGATCGTGATCATCCTGCTCCCGGCCATGTGGTGGGGGTGGACTCCGCTCCAGCGGTTCGTCGAGCTGTCCCAGGATCCGGCGGGGTACCTCCTCCAGTTCGTCCTGCCGGCGGTCATCCTCGGCTTTGCCTCGGCGGCGGGGATCATGCGGCTGACCCGCGGGATGCTGCTGGAGGTGCTGCGGCAGGACTACGTCCGCACGGCCTGGGCCAAGGGGCTCCGCGAGCGCGTGGTCGTGCTCAAGCACAGCCTCAAGAACGCGATCATCCCGGTGGTGACGGTCCTCGGCCTGCAGGTGGCGCAGATCGCGGGGGGCGCGGTGATCATCGAGCAGATCTTCGGGCTGCCGGGCATGGGGCAGTTCCTGGTAGATTCCATCATTCAGCGCGACTACCCGGTGATCCAGGGCATCAACCTTCTCATCGTCATGATCATCGTGACGACCAACCTGCTGGTCGATCTGACCTACGCCGCGATCGACCCGCGGATCCGGTACTGAGTCGCTCAATGGCGAATTCGGTCGAGACCATCCCGGTTCCCGAGACGCTGCCCCGACCGCTCGGGCTGCCCCGCGGGCTCGCCCTGACCTTGCGCTTTTGCCGGCGCAAGCCGCTGGGCGCCATCGGAGCGGTGATCGTCGTGGGCCTGATCGTCATGGCGGCCTTTGCCGCCCGCATCGCGCCCTACCAGTATGACGACTCGATCCGCGGCGCCCGCATGAAGGCGCCCAGCGCCCAGTTCTGGATGGGCACCGACAACCTCGGGCGCGACATCTGGAGCCGCGTTGTGTATGGCGCACGGATCTCGGTGACCATCGGGTTCGCCACGGTCGCGCTCGCGACGCTCCTCGCCACCGTCATCGGGGTGTCGAGCGCGTATCTCGGCGGCACCTACGACATGATGGTCCAGCGCGTGGTCGACGCCTGGATGTCCTTCCCCCCGCTGGTGATCATCCTGTCGCTGCTGGCCGCTCTGGGGCCCGGCCTCGTGAACCTGATCCTCGCATTGTCGATTCTCGGCGCCGCGGGCGCCTCGCGCGTGATTCGCGGCACTGCCCTCTCGACGATGCAGAACCCTTACGTGGAGGCCGCCCGCGCCCTCGGCGCCGGGCACGCCCGCGTGATCCTTCGCCACGTGCTTCCCAACGTGATGGCGACAATCATCATCCTGGCGACGATCGGCTTGGGCACGGTCATCCTGGCCGAGTCCGCGCTCTCGTTCCTCGGTTTCGGCGTCCCGCCGCCCTATCCCTCGTGGGGCGGGATGCTCTCGGGCTCGGGCCGCTCGTTCATGTACCACGCGCCGTGGATGGCGCTGTTCCCCGGTGCGGCCATCTCTCTCGCCGTCTTCGGCTTCAACATGTTTGGCGACGCGCTGCGCGACCTCCTGGATCCCCGCCTGCGCGGAGCCGGCGGACGGCCGATGGGTTGACCAGGAGCCACCATACTCAATCTCGCCTTCGCGTATGCGCTCCTCGCGGGCGTGTCGATGGCCACATATATCATCGGGGCCCGGCTCGCATCGCCGAGCATTCATCCCGCGCTCGGTACCGCGATAATCACCGGCATTGCCTTTCTCATAACCGCAACGGTGACGCTCTCGATCATGGCCACGGGCGTGCCCGTCGCCTTCTCCATGAGGGGCTTCTCGTTCATGGTCCTGGTAGGAGTGGCGACTGCCTGCGTGAACCTGTTCACGCTGCTGGCCTATGCCAGCGGCCTCCGGGTGACGTCGTCGTTCGTGATCGGGGGCACGTCAACGGCCTTGGTCCTGCTCATCGGGTTTGTGTTTCTCAAGGAACCCTTCACCTGGACGAAGATATTCGCGATCGGGCTGATCGCGGCTGGCATCTTCCTGCTCAGATCGAACTGAGACGCTATTCTCGTAGGGTCGGACAACCGCCGCGGCGGGTCGCCTGGGCGCCGCATGTCTACCAGCGACCATTCCCCAAAATCGGGGGTCAATCTTGACGAGACCCAACAAGACCCGCAGGTCGCTTGACAACGGTCCCGTCGCCCGGCTAGAAGGACACCGGGGAAAACTTACCCGGTCGCAACTGCCCCAGCAGCGCCCCACCGGCGGGTGACTGCTGGGCCGCGGCGAGAGAAACCCCTTGTATAGCCCGGCGTTGGCCGGCGTCATCGAGTTGAGAAGTTGAGGCACGCGGTTTGCTATAGTCGTGGCCGGTTACGGGTCGACCTTGGCGGTGTTTCGGGGCGGTATTTGGGCGTCTAGACCACCGAGTGAGGGGAGACATGGCAGCCATGATCGCGCGGCTCCTACCAAGCCCCACGCCGGCTCGCGCGGCCGCCATCCTGCGGAGCGTGTTCGGCCGCCTCCAGGCGCCCGTGGCCTTCAGGCTCTGGGACGGATCTGAAGTGCGGCTCTCCGGTGACCAGGCGATGACCACCATCGTGATCAAGTCGCCGGAGACCTTCTTGAGCCTGATGAAGGATCCTACGCCCTACGCGTTCGCCGAGGCCTATGTCAGCGGGGCCGTGGACTTCGAGGGAACCATCTTCGAGGTCATGCCCGTCGCCAACGACCTCGAGGAGCTTCGCGTGCCCGTCCTCCAGAAGCTCCGCCTCCTGCTCTCGCTCTGGAAGGGCTAGGAGTGAGCGCGCACGACGTCATCGTCGTCGGTGGGGGACCGGGCGGCAGCACGGCGGCCTGGCGTCTCGCCCGCGCGGGGCTCCGCGTGCTCGTCGTGGACGCGGCGGTGTTTCCGCGCGTGAAGATTTGCGCCGGATGGGTGACCGCCGAGGCGCTGCGGGATCTCGAGGTCAGTCCCGAGAAGTATCCGCTGACGATCAAGCCCTTCGACGCGTGCGTCATCGAATTCGGTGGCGGCCGTCACGAAACGGCCTGGCGCGGGCCCGCCCGCTACGGCATCATCCGCCGCGAGTTCGACGACTATCTGCTCGATCGGGCCGCGTCCGCGGGGGCGGACGTGCGCTGGGGCATCCGGGTCACGGATGTCCTGCCGGGCCCCGATGCGGTCGCCGTCGTCACCGCGCGGGGGCGCTTCGAAGCGCCGCTCGTCATCGGCGCGGGCGGCCACCACTGTCCCGTTGCCAAGGCGCTGGGGGACGTGTCCGAGCGCGAAGAGGTGGTCGCGGCCCAGGAGAGCGAGACGCGGCTGCCGCCCGAGTGGGTGGAGCGCCTCGGGAAGTGCATGCGCGCGCCGGAGCTCTACGTCGAGCCGGATCTCCGGGGCTACGGCTGGTATTTTCCCAAGCAGGACTTCGTCAATATCGGCATCGGCTGCACGGGAGGCAACGATGGCAGTCTCCCACGCCGCCGCGAGGCGCTCGTGCGGGCGCTGCGCGCCTCGGGACGGCTGCCGGCTGACATGCCCATCGAGCCCTTCAAGGGGCACGCGTACGTGGTGCGGCGCCGCGCGCCGCGGAGGCTCTCAGGCCCCAGGTTCATGCTGGTCGGCGACGCGGCCGGCTTGGCGCGCGATCTCTCGGGCGAGGGGATAGGCCCCGCGATCAGGAGCGGCATCCTCGCCGCGGAGGCGGCCGCCACGTTCCTGGGGGCGGGCGTTCCGCTCGACGCGTACGCGGCGCGGATCACGGCTCTCTACGGACCCGGCGAGCCCGGGTGGATCGGCCGCCGGCTGTCGCGGCTGCCCGAGGCCGCGGCGCGGCTCGCGGTGCGATTCGTTC
>JBKOZB010000295.1:0-2706 GCA_046744225.1 Planctomycetota bacterium
GGAGGAGCTGGGCCAGTTCCATCCGGCCGGTGTCGTCGAGGTCGGCCGACGTTTCTTCCTTCACCGCCCCGGCCCGGAGCAGGAAGAGTGCGACGGCCGCCTGGAGGCTCGCCGAGCTGGACAGCCCGGCGCCGAGCGGCATGTTGCCCGCGATCACGGCCTCGAACCCGGTCGATGGCGGCCCGTGCGCCTCGCGCAAGGCCCAGGTGACGCCCTGGACGTACCGTCCCCACGAGCTCGGCTCGCCCGGCTCCAGCTCGTCGAGGTCGAACGCCTCGATCGACTCAAAGTTGACCGAGCGTACCCGGCCCACGCGCGAGGAGTTGGGCCGCCCGACAACGACCGTGAAGCGATCGATCGCCACGGCCAGGACCAGCCCGCCGTTGTAGTCGGTGTGGTTGCCCAGCAGCTCGACCCGCCCTGGGGCCCGCGCCAGGAATCCTGGTGCGGGGCCAAAGGTCGCTTCGAACGCGGCGCGGGCGGCTCGTTCCAGCGGCGCGAGCATGAGGCAGTCCCTTGTCGGCGGCGAGGTCGAGAACTCGTTCCGCGGCCCGATCGCCAGGGTAGATGGCCAATGGCGGTTGGCAAATGGCAGATAGCGGATGGCAAATGGCAAATGACAGATGGCAAATTACATCGGAAGGCTCCTGTCGGGTTTCTGGTGCCCCGCGTCGCGTGTTCCCGAACGACTGGGGAGAGTCGTTCCGGGTGGGGCCGACTTCCGTCGGCCCCACCCGGAACGGGCCCGGGTTCCACCGGAGACGGAGTCGAGGTGTGACCACCAGATCCTTGACCGGAGCCAATCGGAAACTTCAAATCCGCCATTTGTCATCTGTCATCTGTCATCGGCCATCCGATCATGGCTCAGGCCAGCGCCTCGGCGCCGGCGGCATGGCGGAGTGCCTCGGCTTTGTCGGTGCGCTCCCAGGTGAACTCGGGCTCGGACCGGCCAAAGTGGCCGCCCGAGGCGGTCTTGCGGTAGATCGGCCGGCGCAGGTCGAGGTGCTTGATGATCCCCGAGGGGGTCAGGGGGAAGATCTTGCGGACCAGGGCGGCGATCTGCGAGTCGGGGATCTGGCCGGTCCCCTCGGTATCGACGTGGACGCTCACCGGCACGGAGACGCCGATGGCGTAGGCGAGCTGGATCTCGCAGCGCTCGGCGAGGCCCGAGGCGACGACGTTCTTGGCGACGTAGCGGGCCATGTAGGCCGCCGAGCGATCGACCTTCGTGGGGTCCTTGCCGCTGAAGGCGCCGCCGCCGTGCCGGCCCCGGCCGCCGTAGGTATCGACGATGATCTTCCGCCCGGTCACGCCTGAGTCGCCGTGCGGCCCGCCGACGACGAACTTGCCCGTCGGGTTGATGTGGAAGATGATCTCGTCATCGACCAGCTCGCGGGGCAGGACCGGCAGGATGACCTCGTTCTTGACCCGCTCGACGATCGTCGCGTGCCTGACGTCGGGGGCGTGCTGCGTCGAGACGACGACCGTGTGCACCCGCAGGGGCGTGTTCCCATCGTACTCGACCGTCACCTGGCTCTTCGAATCGGGGCGGAGCCAGGGGATCGTGCCGTTCTGGCGCAACTCGGTGATCCGCTTGATGATCCGATGCGCCAGGGCGATCGGCAGGGGCATCAACTCGGGGGTCTCGTTGCAGGCATAGCCGAACATCATCCCCTGGTCGCCGGCGCCGATGTCCTTCCCCTTCTCCGCGTCCTCGTCCACCCCCTGGGCGATGTCGGGCGACTGCTTGCCCAGGGCGACGATGACCGCGCAGGTCGTGGCGTCGAAGCCCATCTCGCTCGACGTGTAGCCGATCTCGCGGACGACCTGGCGGACGATCGTCGGGTAATCGATCATGGCCTTGGTCGTGATCTCGCCGGCCAGGCAGACCAAGCCGGTCGTCAGCAGGCTCTCGCAGGCCACGCGCGCGTTCGGGTCCTGCGCCAGGATGGCATCGAGGATGCCGTCGGAGATCTGGTCGGCCATCTTATCGGGATGGCCCATCGACACCGACTCACTCGTGAACAGGTAACGGTCGTTTTGCAGCACGGAACTAGCTCTCCTCCCACCGGACGTCGAAGATGCCTTCGCGCGGCGACGGCCGGGCGTCCTTCCCTCCGTGCCGGCTCAAGTCGCGGACGAGTTTAGCAATTCCATCAATAAAAGGGAAGGATAACGGCCCTCTCGCTTCAAGGAGGATGAATCGGGGAAACCTCGCCGCCCTCGGGCGCGGTTTCGGGGTGGTTTGCCGATTCAAATCACGTAATTTTCCACAAACGCCTTCGACTCGTGGAAAAACTTCAGGTCCTTGGGCGTGACGAAAATGTCGTCGCCGTCGGCCAGGCCAAGTTGCACCGAGCGCTCGCGGGTGAGCTGGACGTTCAGGCTGGTGCCGTCGAGGAGGATCAAATCGAGGCGGACCAGACCGCCGAGCGGGACCAGCCGGCGAATTCGCGCCGACCAGGCGGGGCGGCCGTTGCGCTCGCGGGCGACCTCGAAGTCGTGCGGCCGGACGTAGACCGATGCCGACTCGCCGTCCTGGCCGGGGATCGCCAGGGGCAACGGGGCCTCCTCACCGAGAAGGTCCATGCCGAGCACCGTCTCGACCTTCAGCACGTTGACCGTGCCGAGGAACTCGGTGACGAACGGCGTGGCCGGGTACTCATACAGCTCCTGCGGCGGGCCCATCTGCTCGACCTTCCCCTT
>JBKOZB010000183.1:0-3007 GCA_046744225.1 Planctomycetota bacterium
CACCCGTACCGGGCCTAACCGCCGTCCTCATCAGCGTCAACGACGCACGAGCTGTCCGTCCGCCTCCCCACGTTTGCTTCCCGACCCGAGAGCCAACCACCCGAGGCGCCCCAATTGCTGCACGCGCCGTGCCGGGCGCGATTCGGCTTTGCACCGAGGGATGAATGGTTTACACTCCAGCCCGAGACCGTGGCCTCGCCCACGAACAGGACAGGTGCGAGGACGGACCACACCGGAGGGAGGGAACCCACGATGCGTCGGATCGCGGTGCTGAATCAGAAAGGCGGGGTGGGCAAGACGACGACGACCGTCAACCTGGCCGCCGCCTTGGCGGGCGAGGGGCACAAAACGCTCGTCCTTGACCTCGACCCCCAGGCGCACGCTACGCTCCACCTGGGCCTCTTGCCGGGCCGGTCCGGGCCGTCGCTCTACGAGGTCCTGGCGCACGGGCTCCCCATCGCCGAGGTCCGCCGCGAAGTCGCCCCCAACCTGTTCGTCTGCGGCAGCCACATCGACTTGGCCGGAGCCGAGCTGGAGCTGCTCGGCTCCGTCGGCCGCGAGGTCATCCTCCGCGACCAGCTCAACGCCGACCCCGAGCCGTTCGAATTCGTTCTGATGGACTGCCCCCCCTCGCTCAGCATCCTGACGCTCAACGCCCTCTGCGCGGCCCGCGAGGTCTTCATTCCGCTCCAGGCCCACTTCCTCGCACTGCACGGGCTCTCGAAGCTGCTGGAGACGATTCATCTGGTCTCGAAGCGAATCAACCGCGACCTGAAGGTCTCGGGGGTCGTCCTCTGCCTGTACGACGCGGGGACGCGGCTCGGCGGCGAGGTGATCGAGGACCTCGACCGCTACTTCGATCGCCGGCGCAACGGCGCGGCCCCTTGGTCCGACGCCCAGCTCTTCCGGACCCGGATCCGCCGCAACATCCGCCTGGCCGAGTGCCCGAGCTTCGGCCAGTCGATCTTCCAGTATGCCCCGAGCAGCCGAGGCGCCGAGGACTACGCCTCGCTCGCCGCCGAGATCCAGGGCCGCCCGCCGGCCGCCATCTGGGCCAACGCCAACGCCGAGGCCCGCGCCACCGAGCCCGGCGCCCCCCGCGACCCGACCCCGACCCCGGCCGAGCCTGTCGCCCGGCCGTGAACCCCGGCGCCGATCAATCGCTCTCTCCGTCATTTGAGATTTCCCATCTTGAGATGACGACACGCTGGGTGGGGATCGACGAGGCGGGCTACGGGCCGAACTTGGGCCCGATGGTCATGTCGGCGGTGATCGCCGAGGGGCCGGACGAGCGCGCGCCGGACCTCTGGGGCGACCTGGCCGCCACGATCGCGCGCGCGGGCGACCCCTCGGACCGGCTCTGGGTCGATGACTCGAAGGCGATCCTCCGCGTGGGCCGGGGGCGCGACCGCCTGGAGACAACCTGCCTGGCCGCGCTGGCCGCGTCGGGGCGAGAACTTCCCTGCTCACTCGGCGGCCTGCTCGCCGCGCTCGACGCCGGCACGCTCACCGACGCCGAACTTTCCCCCTGGCTGCTCGACGCCGACGCCGCCTCGGCGCTCCCCAGTCCCGAGACCCGCGCGCTTTTCGAGCGGGCGCAGGCGCTCCGGCCGCTCGAAGGGGCGGCCTGGCGGATCGTCGCGGTGCGGTCGGTCGTCGTCGGCCCGGCCCGGTTCAACGCGGGCCTGGAGGCGACCGGCTCGAAGGCGAGGGTCCACTTCGCCGCGTTCGCCCGCCTTCTCGACGCGGTCTGGACCCGCGCCGGCGACGGCGTCGCCACCTTCGTCCACTCCGACAAGCACGGCGGCCGCCACTATTACTACGAGTCCCTGCTCGACGCCTTCCCCGACGCCTGGATCGACTGCGGCCCCGAGGGCCCCGCGCTGAGCCGCTACACCGTCCGCGACGCCTCACGCCGCCTCGAACTCAGCCTCCGCCCCCGCGCCGACGTCGACGACGGCCTGGTCGCGCTGGCCTCGATCGTCAGCAAGACGGTCCGCGAACTCTGGATGAACGCCTTCAACGCCCACTGGACCGCCCGCCTCCCCGGCCTCCGCCCGACCGCCGGCTACCCGACCGACGCCCAGCGGTTCCGCCAGGCGATCGAGCCCGAATGCCAGGCCCGGGGGCTCGATCCGAGCCTCTGGTGGCGCACCAAGTGATCGCCGGGGGTACCAAGCACGCCGCCCGCGACGCCTGGGACCGCGTCGAGCACTCGGTCTCCGGCCGATGCGACGAGACGCGCTGAGTCTACTCAAAAATGCGGGTGTGCCGCGCCGGACACACGGCGGACGGACAAGGAGTGAGATGAACGGACTCATCGGGAGACCGCGCCCCCGCGCTAGCGCTCGCGGTAGACGATCCGTCCCTTGGTCAGGTCGTAAGGCGTGATCTCGATCGTGACCCGATCTCCCGGCACGATCCGGATGAAGTTCTTCCGCATCTTGCCGGCGATGTGCGCCAGGATGCGGTGTCCGCTTTCCAGCTCCACCATGAACTGCGTGTTCGGCAGGGCCTCGACGATACGGCCCTCGGTACGAATCGGTTCCTCTTTGGCCACGCGGATCTCCTGCGGCGACCGGCGCACCCGAAGTCGTGGTCTCGGGCAAGGAAGGTTCTCCACCGGGAGGGAACATCTCCACTCCCTACGGACCCGATGCGGGGAATCGTCCCGCGGACCGGACCCGTCGAGCGAGCACGAGCCAACGAACTCAGCCTCCCGGAACCTTATCGTTAGAATACCCCATTCGCCCCCCTTTGACCAGCACCGACCGCGAAGCGGAGGAGGAGGTGCGGTCAGGCCGCCCGGCTACGCCCCGACCCCGAGAGGATGTCAACAAAGTGGAGCAATCCGCCGGCGCGGACTATAATGACCTTGGGGTCGTTCGGCCCACCCGTCCGACCACGTCTTGACCGATCCAGAAATGCAAAGGGCTCGCCAAACCGGCGGCCGCCGTCACGTCCCCGACAGGACAATGATGGCATGGTCGCGTTCTCAAGTTACGGA
>JBKOZB010000167.1:0-5578 GCA_046744225.1 Planctomycetota bacterium
TTATAATATTGAAATCCTGATTAGTAATCAATAATATGATTTTTATAATCGACCGATCGAATAGCAGGAAAACGGCCGAAAAAACCGCAAAAACAGGAGAAGCGCATCCATCTTCGTCTTCCCGGCCGTGATATATTTCGCTATGAAAGCACGGGTGGGACCTGTGGTTTGGTGCGGGTTCCCGGTTCCTCTCCAGGCACGAGGGTTCGAAGCAATGGCGGTGAAGAAGAAAAACACGAGCAAGGCGAATGGTGCGACGGCCTCCCCAACGAAGGCGGCGCCCAAGAAGGCGGCACCAAAGAAAAAGGCGGCCACCTCGGTCGTCGCGGAGACGACCGCGAAGGTGGGGACGCCGAAGGCGGCCTCGACCAAGAAGAGCGCGACCAAGGCCGCCCCCAAGAAGGCGGCGCCGGTCAAGCTCTCCGACAGCCAGAAGCGGTTGCTCGAGACGATCCACGCGTCCAAGGAGCAGGGCTACCTCGCCGACAAGAAGGGCGAGTCAAAGACGCTCGAGGCGCTCCAGGGCAAGAAGCTGATCAAGCGGGGTGCGAAGGACAAGACGAGCGGCGCTTATCGTTACACCGTGTCGAAGGCGGGCGAGAAACACCTGAGCTCGTCGAGCCCGCCCGCCTGAGGCTCAGCCACGCGGCGCGGCTCGACTCAATCCGCGCGGGACACCTCCGGTTCTCCTCCCTTGACGTGTTGCCCCGCCCCTCTCGCATCGAGGGGGGGCGGAGGTGCGGACCGTGAGATGATGGCGCCCCGGGCCATCAGCAAGGACGCGGTTCCTCATACAGCGGCGCGCACTCGACCAGGCGCGCGGACTCGCCGTCGTGGACGGCCATCTTGGCCCCCGCCCAGAGGCTCGCGCCGGCGTGGCGCCCGTCCTTGGCCACGCCGTAGAACTTGACGTCGAAGTTCGGCCGCCCCTTCGAATCGCGGAGCCGGGGGTTGCGGTTCGTGGCCGCGATCCGCTTGCAGGCCTCGATCGCGGCGTCCTTGGGATCGAGGCCGCGCCGCAGGCCCTCGATGATCGTGTGGCTTGACAAGTTGAGCAGGTTCGCCTCGCCCCGCCCGGTCGAGCCGGCCGAGCCGACCGCGTTGTCGAGGAAGAGCCCGGCGCCAAAGATCGGTGAGTCGCCGACCCGGCCAGGGATCTTATAGTACAGGCCCGAGGTCGTGGTCACGCATCCGAGGTTGCCGTGCGTGTCGAGCGCCGAGCAATGGATCGTCCCGTGCGCGCGGATGCCGAAGAAGTCGCGGACCACGGGGTCCAGCTCGCTCTCGGGAGGCGCGATCCAGTCGCTCTCCTTGCCGTTGGTCTCCTTCCAGTGGAGCCAGATCTTGCGGGCCTCGTCGGTCAAGAGATCGACCTCGGGGAAGCCGTGCGCGCGGGCGAACTTCAGCGCCCCCTCGCCCACGAGCAGGCAGTGGTCGGTCCGCTTCATCACCAGCCGCGCGACGGCCGCCGGGTGCATGATGTTCCGCAATGCGGCGACCGCCCCGCCGCCGTGCGTCGGTCCGTGCATCACCGCCGCGTCGAGCTCGACGACGCCCTCTTCGTTGGGGATGCCGCCGTAGCCGACGGTGTGATCGTTCGGGTCGGCCTCGACGATCGCGATGCCCTCGATGGCCGCGTCGAGCGAGTCGGCGCCGGCCTTGATCAGCTCCATGGCCTTCTCGACGGTGCGCAGGCCGTTGGCGCTGGAGATGACCACGGGCCGGTGCGTGCCGATGGGACGGCAAGGCGCGGCCCCCAGGGCCGTGGCGCCCAGGCTCGCGGCGGCGCTGACGGACAGGAATGTGCGGCGGTTCAGGCTCTCAGGCATGGAACGTCTCTCTCCAGATCGAACGGGCCGGGGTGTGTCGCGCGGCCGTCGTTCTCATCATAGCGGCAGACAATCGCCGAGGCGCCGATCTCAGCGGAGGGAGGCGGAGAAAAACCCGATCCCGGCCATCGCGACGACGATCCGGTCATCGCGGGCTGATTTCACCGAGAGTTTTCGGACTCAAGCGCTCGTGGATCTTGGCGACCAGTTGCCCTTGGCCGTTTTCGCACTTCCGACTAAGATGCCGCGTCGTCTCAAATGGAAGCGACGGCCCGCCCCCGATGGATCGCGAGCGTGGTCCGCGCGCACCACTCGTCACCTCTTCGCGACATCACCCAATCCCACCACCGCGTCTGTACTGTTGAGGTCGAACGGTCATGGATGGCACGTTATCGACAGGTCGGGTTCGCGGCTGGCTGATGTTGGCCATCGCGCTGCTGGCGATCGCCGGGTGGTCCGGGTGCTCGTCCTTCATCGGGACGACCGCGACCTCGTTCTTGATGAAGATCCGAAAGGACCCCGACCCGAACGTCCGGTATATCGCCTATCATAAGCTCGCCGACCCCAACTGCTACGACAACGAGCAGCAGAAGGCCGAGGCGGTCAAAACCCTGATCGAAAAGCTCGACGGCGCGCAGGAGCCCGTCGCGTCCCGCGCCGTGATCTGCCGGACCCTCGGCGAGCTGCGCGATCCGTCGGCGCGCGAGGTCCTGATCAAGGCGGTGAGCGACCCCGAGGGCGTGGTCCGCGTCCAGGCCTGCCGCGCCCTGGGCAAGGTCGCTCGCCCCGAGGATACAACGATCCTGGCCCGGATCATGACCGTGGACAACCTGGAAGACTGCCGGATCGCCGCCATCGAGGGTCTCGCCGAGCTCAAGTCGCACTACCCGCGGGTCTTGGAAGTCCTGGTCAACGGCATGGAGCATGACGACCCCGCGATCCGCCTCGCGTCGCTCCAGGCGCTGCGGAAGATCACCGGCCGCGACCTCGGGATCAAGCCCGGCCCCTGGCGCGATTTTCTCAAGTCGAAAGCCCAGACCGCCTCGGCGGCTCCGCCCGCCACGCGCCGGTGATCTCTCCCCCCTCCAGCGCCCGCGATCGCGCCAACGCGACATGGCCGAATTGGTGCGCGACGTGCGATAATGGCCTCGGAGCGAACCTGGGTCGTGGGTGTCGTGTCGCTGGAAGATCGGAAACCGCGCGCCGAGGCGGGCGTTCCGGTTGTCCCCGATGGCCAGCCGCCGACCACGATGGGCCGTGCCGAGTCGAGCGCCGCGAGGGGTCATGGACACACATACGCTGGAACTCTTGGAATTTGATAAGATCCGCGCCCTGGTCGCCGCGCGCGCGGCCTGCTCGCTGGGCAAGGAGGCCGCCTCGCGCCTGGAGCCGAGCCGTGATCCCGGCGAGATCCACAGCCGGCAGGCGCTGACGACCGAGATGGCCGACGCCCTCTCGGCGGGCCTGACGCCCCCCTTCGGCGGGCTGCACGACATCCGGCCGCAGGTCCGCCGCGCCCAGGTCAACGCGACGCTCGACCCCGAGGAGCTGGCCGAGACGGTCGAGACGCTCCGCGCTGTGGGCAACCTCGACCGATGGCTCGGCCGGGTCGGCGACGAGTTCCCTCGGCTCGGCGCGCTGAAGCCGCAGATCGGCGAGTTCTCGGGCGTCGTCAACGCGATCGAGGGGTGCATCGACAGCCGAGGGAAGATCCTCGACACCGCCAGCCGCAAGCTCTCGGCGACCCGTCGCGAGGTCGGCCAGGTCGAGGAGCGGATCCAGGAAACGCTCCGCCGGATGCTCCGCTCGAACGAGCTAAGGCGCATCCTCCGGTACCCGAACTTCACGATGGTCGGCCATCACTACGTCCTGCCGATCGCCAAAGAGCACCGGGGCGAGATCCAGGGGTCCGTCCACCGCACCAGCGCCAGCAACGAGACGGTCTTCATCGAGCCCCAGGCCATCGCCGAGCACTCGGCGCAGCTCTCGTTCCTCCACACCAAGGAGGCGAAGGAGATCCGCCGCATCCTCCGCTGGCTCAGCGCGCAGGTGGGCCAGGTGGCCGACTCGCTCCTCGCCAGCCTGGAGATGCTCGCCGAACTGGATCTGATCTTCGCGAGGGCGCGATACAGCCTCGACTACCGGATGTCGCCCCCCGACTTCAACCAGGAGGGTCGGCTCGCCCTGCGGGGGGCGCGGCACCCCTTGCTTGAAGCCCTCTTCCGGGACGAGCCCGCGCTGCCGCGCGCGGTCACGGCGCCAAGCGAACCGATCGGCAAAACCGATGGCGACGCCGAAGTTGCACCGGCGCCTCCGCCGCCCGCCGTCCCCGCCGACGAGCCGAGGAACGTCATCCCCATCGACATCCATCTCGGCCTCCAGTTCCAGATCCTGGTCGTGACCGGCCCGAACACAGGCGGCAAGACCGTGGCCCTGAAGACCGTCGGCCTGCTGGCGATCCTGGCGCAGTCGGGCCTGCACATCCCGGCGCACCAGGGGTCGCAGCTCCCGATCTTCGATGAGGTACTCGCCGACATCGGCGACGAGCAGAGCCTGGAGCAGTCGCTCTCGACCTTCTCCTCGCACATCCGGCGCGTCTCCGAGATCCTGGCCAAGGCGACACCACACTCGCTCGTCCTGCTCGACGAGCTGGGAGCCGGGACCGACCCCGCCGAAGGCGCCGCGCTCGGCCGCGCGATCCTCGACGAGCTGGACAGCATCGGCTGCCGGTCGATCGTCACGACCCACATCGGCGACCTGAAGACCTATGCCTTCTCGAACCCCCGCGCCGAGAACGCAGCGGTCGAGTTCGACCTGGAGACCCTCCGCCCGCTCTTCCGGCTGCACATCGGCGATATCGGCCAGTCGAACGCGCTCCAGATCGCGCGCCGCCTGGACCTGCCCGAGCACCTCATCGCCCGCGCCAGCCGCTACCTGGAGCAGACCCGCGGAGAGCAGGTCCCCGAGATGGAGATCATCCAGAAGCTCCGCAAGGATGCCGAGGACGCGCGCCAGTCGGCTTTGACAGCCCAGGCCGAGGCCGAACGCAGCCGCGTGGCGCTCCAGCAGCGCCTCGCCGACCTCCAGCGCCAGGCCGAGAACGACGCCCGGCTAGCCGAGGCCCGTGAGCGGCTCCAGCCCGGCGACCGCGTCGTCGTCCCCCGGTTCGGCTACGACCGCCCCGGCCGCGTCGTCAAGCTCGACCCCAGAAAGAAGACCGCCCTCGTCGCGATCGGCATGATGAAGTGGGAGGTGCCAATCGACGAGCTGATCCCCCAGATGGTCCGCAACCCCGAGGTCCCCGCGCCGCCCGAAGCCCGCGCCAAGCCCAAGGCGGGCGCGGCCAAGTCCGCATCAATTCGGCTTGAGGATTTCGAGGCGGGCGAGGATTGATCACGGCAGCGAGGAAAGCGGGGTGATGAAGGGAGAGGACGGTTGAAGCACCCGCACCAAGCGGTCGTCGGCGGTGAGCAGTTTACATCCCTCTCGCTCGGCGAGAGCGGCGTAGAGGCAGTCGTACACGCCGATCCTGACCAGGGAAGAGATTTCGTACGCCCTCGGAAGCAGGGGCATGTATGCGTGCAGGTCGGGGAGGCTGGCGAGCAGGCCTTCAGCAGGACGAGGCCGCGTGTGAGAGTGACCCTCCCCTGCCGCTCTGCTCGGGTGAGGGCGTGAGCGGTCTCCACCGGGAACACGTCGGCGGAGAGTAGATCGACGCGGCGATTGCGGAAATCGTCCCTCACGCGGAG
>JBKOZB010000217.1:0-4521 GCA_046744225.1 Planctomycetota bacterium
CGAGCTGCGCCCCGGATCGTGCGGCCGGGCGATGGGCGACACCCGACTCAAGGTGGCCGACCCGCTCGGCAACCCCCTGCCGGTCGGGTCGGTCGGCGAGCTCTTGGCCCAGGGGACGGCGATCTCGGCCGGCTACTACCATCGGCCCGAGGAGACCGCGCGGGTCTTCACGCCCGACGGCTGGTTCCGCACCGGCGACCTCGTCCGGATGGACGCGGAGGGTTACGTCTATATCGTCGATCGGGCCAAGGACATGATCAACGTCGGTGGCGAGAAGGTCTACCCGCGCGACGTGGAGGAGGTGCTGCACCGCCACCCGGCGGTCGCCGACGCCGTGGTCGTGGGTGTGCCCGACCCGGACTTGGGCGAGATGGTCAAGGCCTATATCGCGCTCAAGCCCGACCACACCTGGACGGCCGACGAAGTGATCGGCTACCTAAAGCCCGTCCTCGCCTCGTTCAAGGTCCCGCGCCTGGTGGAGTTCGTCGAGGCCATCCCTCGGAGCGCCTCGGGCAAGGCGCTGCGGCGACTGCTGCGCGCCCGGAGTGGGGTCTGAACGACGAACTCAGGGCTGGTGGGCCGGAGGCGTTCGGGGCTGCCACAGGGGCACGCCGGAGCGGCCGTTGCTGGCCATCTGCCAGCCATCGGTCGGGTGCGCCTCACGGACCAGCCGGTTGAAACGGCGCACACTCCCGCCTATCCTCGGGGTGCAGTCCGCCCCACATCGGGATGACTCCCCTCAATCCCAGGCTATCCAACCGTGTCGCAGGGATCGACCGCCGAGCACCGCCGACTCATCGAGAGCCAGGCCCGCCGCGCCGACTGGAAGAACTGGGGGCCGTACGTCGCCGAGCGCGCCTGGGGGACCGTCCGCGAGGACTACAGCCCCGACGGCGACGCCTGGAACTTCTTCCCCCACGACCACGCCCGGAGCCGGGCCTATCGCTGGAACGAGGACGGCCTGGCCGGCTTCTGCAACCGGTTCCAGAACCTCTGCATGGCCATCGCCCTCTGGAACGGGCGCGACCCGATCCTCAAGGAGCGCCTCTTCGGCCTCTCCGGCCCGGAGGGGAACCACGGCGAGGACGTCAAGGAGTATTACTACTACCTCGACGCCACGCCGACGCACTCTTACATGAGGATGCTCTACAAGTACCCGCAGGTCGAGTTCCCTTACGCCCGGCTGATCGAGGAGAACGCCCGGCGGGGCCGGTCCGACCGCGAGTTCGAACTGTTCGACGCGATCGGCGACGCCTTCCGGGCGGGCCGTTACTTCGACGTCTTCATCGAGTACGCCAAGGCCGACCAGGAGGACATCCTCTGCCGGGTCACGGCCATCAACCGCGGCCCCGAGCGCGCCCCGCTGCACGTCCTGCCGCACGTCTGGTTCCGCAACTCGTGGTCGTGGGGACACTCCCCCGATCGGCCCGAGCTCCGCGGCGAGAGGAACGCCTCCGTGCGGGTCTGGCACAAGCATCTCGGCGAGCGCTGGTGGTACGCCGACGTCCTGCCGCACACGCCCGAGCTGCGGTTCACCGAGAACGAGACGAACCTCGAACGGCTCTTCGGGGTCCCTTGCCCTTCCCCCTACGTCAAGGACGCCTTCCACGAGGCGGTCATCCACGGCCGGGACGACCGGGTCAATCCCGACCGGCGCGGGACGAAGGCCGCCGCCCACTACCTCGCGACGGTCGGACCGGGCGAGGCGCTCGTCGTCCGCACCCGGTTCGTCGATCGTCGGCTCGATGACCCATTCGGCGACTCGGACGCCACGTTCGACCTCCGTCGCCGCGAGGCTGATGAGTTTTACAACGCCGTGCGGAAACCGGGGCTCACGGATGACGAACGTCACGTCCAGCGCAAGGCGCTGGCGGGCCTCCTCTGGAGCAAGCAGTTCTACCATTACAGCGTCGAGCTCTGGCTGAGGGGCGATCCAGCCGGTCCCCCGCCTCCGGATGAACGAACGCGGGGACGCAACGTGGACTGGGGCCACTTCACCGCGCTGGACGTCCTCTCGGTGCCCGACAAGTGGGAGTATCCCTGGTTCGCCGCCTGGGATAGCGCCTTTCATTGCGTCCCGCTGGCGCGGGTCGACCCCGAGTGGGCCAAGCGGCAACTCGTGCTCTTGCTCCGTGAATGGTACATGCACCCGAACGGCCAGCTCCCGGCGTACGAGTGGGACTTCGGCGACGTCAACCCGCCGGTCCACGCCCATGCCGCCCGGCGGGTCTACGAGATCGAGCGCGCGCAGACTGGCCAGGGCGACGCCGACTTCCTGGAAGAGGTCTTCCACAAACTGCTGCTCTACTTCACCTGGTGGGTCAACCGCAAGGACGCCGAGGGAAAGAATGCCTTCCAGGGCGGCTTCCTCGGCATGGACAACATCGGCCTGTTCGACCGCAGCCGTCCTCCCGACTGGCCCGGCGGGGGGCGGCTGGAGCAGGCCGACGGCACGGCCTGGATGGGCCGGTTCTGCCTCGGCATGCTGGCCATCGCCCTGGAGCTGTCGCGCACCCGGCCGGCGTACGAGGCGATGGCGACGAAGTTCTTCGAGCACTTTGTCGCGATCTCCCACGCCATCAACGGCATCTGCGGGCAAATCGGCATGTGGAACGAGGCCGACCGGTTCTACTACGACATGATCCGCAGGCCGGAGGGGGCGCCGCAGCATCTGAGGGTCCGCTCGGTCGTCGGCCTGGTCCCGTTGTTCGGGACGCTGGCGATCGCTCCCGACGTCTGGGAGCGCCTGCCCCGGTTTCGCCGCCGCGTCGCCTGGTATCTCAAGTACCGGCCCGTCCTGACGAGCCACGCCTGCCTGCTGACCGAGCCGGGTGCCGGGGGCTACCGCCTGATGACGATTGTCGATCGGGCCAAGCTGGAGGCGGTCCTGGCGCGGGTGCTCGACCCGGGTCAGTTCCTCTCCGACTACGGCCTGCGGTCGCTCTCGAAGGAGCACGCCGCCGCGCCCTATGAGTGCCACGGCCAGATGGTGGCCTATGAGCCGGCCGAGTCGTCCAGCCCGATCTACGGCGGCAACTCGAACTGGCGCGGGCCGATCTGGTTCCCAGTCAACTACTTGCTGATCCAGGCGCTGCGCGAGTATCACCGATACTTTGGTGCGACGCTGCGGGTCGAGCTGCCTGCCGGGTCGGGCCGCCGGATGGACCTGGGCGAGGTTGCCGACGAACTCTCCCGACGTCTGGTCCGGCTCTTCCTGCAGGACGAGTCTCGTGGTGGCCGTCGGCCGGTGTTCGGAGATAACCTCGTCTTCCAGGCCGACCCACACTGGCGCGATCACATCCCGTTCCACGAATACTTCCACGGCGACAACGGCGCCGGGCTCGGGGCCAGCCATCAGACCGGCTGGACCGCGCTGGTGGCGGAGCTGATCGGGTGGGGAGATAGCCAATGCGGGACGAAATGAACCCGGATCGGTTTGGCTTCTCGCGTTCATGACTGATACGGAATCCAGGAATTCTGGGCGTCGAGTGGATTCCGAATGGTAGGACAGACTTCAGTCTGTCCAGTTACCAAATCTTGGACAGACTGAAGTCTGTCTACCAATCCGGATCGCTCGGCGCACGGATGATCGGGATTCCGGATCAGGGACGAAACGCCTCGGGATTCAGCACCTCCCTCAACTCGGCGACCGCCTGATCCTTGAAGGAGATCCCGTACAAGGTGAGGATCAGGTCGAACAAGGCCAGGAAGTAAGACTCCTCGCGCCGGAAGTCGGCGTAGACCCGTCCTCGCATCAGGGGCGGGAACGACGTCCCTTCCTCACCATCCAGGAGTGCAGGCAGCACGGTCGCCTTCTGTTCCTCCGTACGGATGCAACGTAGGTGGATGAGATCCACTTCTGCCGCGACCACACTCCCCGTCGATGAAACCTTGTTCTCGTACTTCTTGCGGTACAGCGGTGTGCCCACGACGACGACCAGCGTCTCGGGCTTCTCGAGCAAGCTGATGAAGCGCGGGACGCTCGACCCGATCGCCGCATTATCCCAGCGATCCAGGACGACCTCGATGCCGGCGTTCTGGAGGTCCCGCGCCAGCCGCTTCTCCACCCATTGCTCATGAGCCCGCTCACCCCAGGCGTAGCTGATGAAGCAGGTCGGCTGCTTCCTCCGCCTCTTCCGGGCGAGGGATTTCACGGTCACCAGCGCCGACTCGTATTTGGTCCGCTGGTCGGCCGAAGCCCGCTCACGGTCGATCTGGTCGTGTGCGACCTGGCCGGGCGTGACGGCCTCACCGACTCCGGCGAGGCCGACCTTCCTGCCACAGTTGCTGCAAAACATGGCCTGACTTTTCTCGCGGACCCGCCGGATGACCTCCTCCCGACCCTGCCGGTAGCCGCATTTCGGGTTCTGGCAGACGACCGGCGGATACCGAGTGACCTGGACCCGACGCCGGGTCAAGAACCGCTCGAAGAGGCCCTGGAAGAGGAGCCGCGTCGGCTGTCCGATGTCCTTGGCGTAGTACAGGACGAACTTGACCTCGCCCTCGAGCCCGGTCCTCAGT
>JBKOZB010000090.1:0-11646 GCA_046744225.1 Planctomycetota bacterium
CGACCACACCCTGCTGGGCGGGCTGGAGACGACCGGGGCCGGGTACCGGATCGACGTCGTGGGCCGCCCCGAGGGGGCGGTGGGGTTCGTGAAGCTGCCGCGGCGGTGGGTGGTGGAAATAGTCTGAACGCAAATGACAAAAACGGATGTGCTCGCTCTGGGGGCTGGTGGGGAAGACGTAGCTGATCTCAATCTGGTCTTACGTGACGACGACGCGTTCGATCAGCAAATCGACACGTTGCCTCTTCTGATCGAAGGTGGCGTCCTGGAGGCCCAGCGAGACCCGTTCGCAGAACGACTCCAGCGAGGCCGCGAGCCCCAGCGCCTGGTTGAGGCGGTTGGCTTCTCCCGAAAGCCTCGACTCCGGTTCGGTAAGGGCCGCGCTCCGCGCCTCGATCTCGGCGCGGCGACGCTGGTACTCCGGCAGCGGGATGATGCCGCCGAGGTAGGCCTCGGTCAGTCGCTCCAGTTGCTGGACCAGGGACGCCTTCCCCTGGCGCAGCCGTTCCCGGCGTGCCTGGAATTCTTGCGGATGCCAGGCGCCGATCGACGCGCGTCGGAAGGCCTCCGTCACGACCGCCGGGGGCCGCAACAACTCACAGAGGTCCCGCCAGACCAGGTCATCGAGAGCCTGGGATGGGATGTACCGGGCCTCACAGGTCGCCCCCTTGCGGAGCCGGGCCTGGCGCGCCTTGCCCGTGCAGACGGAGGAGCTATTCCGCGGCGGGATCCGTCGCGCCAGGCAAGCCAAGCCGCACCGCCCGCCGCTGACCAGCGATCGCAGGAGATATGTGCCGATCTTATTGTTACGGGCAGAGAAGGACAGGTTGGCCGCCAGCTTGGCCTGGGCGCGGTCGAACTGCTCCCGGGTGACGACCGCGGGGACGGTCCCCACCTCGATCCACTCCCCCTCCGGGACCGGCGCGGCCGTCCCGTGGGGGCGCCCGATCGGGTGGGTCGCCGAGCGCCGGACCTTGGCGTCGCGAGACTGCGTCCGGCCGGCGTAGACCCGGCCGGTGGAGACGGGATTCCTCAAGATCCCGCGCACCGACGCACCGCTCCAGGACGGCTTGCCCGACGGCGAGGGGACCCCCATCTCGCGGAGGTGATCGACCAGCCCGTGCAGGGTGTGGCGGCCCTCCAGGTACCAGGCGAACCTCGCGGCGACGACGGCGGCCTCGGCCGGGTTCTGGGAGACCCCCGAGGGGTCGCGGGGCCGGTCGGCCGCCCTCCGGTAACCGTACGGCGCCCGGGTCCAGGGGAGCATCTTGCCAGCCTGGAACTGGCGCTGCCGGCCGCGCCGGGTGCGCTCGGCGATCAGCGTCCGCTCGTCCTCGGCGACCGCGCCGCGGATCTGGAGCAGGAGCTGGTCGTGCGGGTCCTGGGACATCGGCCGGTCGAGGAACTCGACGCGACAGCCGTGCTTCTGAAGCTCCTCCAGGAGGAGCACCTGATGGACATAGTTTCACGCCAGCCGATCCGGATCGGTGATCAGGATGGTGTCGAACGAGGCCATGGCCGCCTGGTCGCGGAGGCGGTCGAGGCCGGGCCGCTTGAGCGACGCGCCGCTGTAGCCGTCGTCACGGAAGACGTCCGCCTCGCCCAGGTGCCGTCCCTGCGACTCGACGTGGGTCCTCAGCCTCTCGATCTGCTGGTCGATGGTTTGGGTCTGCGCCTGGCGCTGTGTAGAGACACGCACAGAGATTGCCATCCTCAGCGATGGTCTCCTTCGCGAGAGACGACGCCGCGGGGCCGCGAGCGTGGGACCGCCGCGTCTCGCTTGCGGCGGCCCAATCCAGGATCAACTGGTAAGCGCGGTCCCAGCGGCGTTGCCCATCCGGATGGGGCTCGATTCGGCGTGTGGTCCGCCAGTCGTGCTTCATGGCCCCCCTCCCCGAGGTGATGTGACTCGGGGAGGATAAGGGGCATGGTGGGATCCCGCCTGGGTCAGGGGGAAGGACGAGGTTCGCGGGCCATCCGGAGGAGTTGGGTCATGCAGAACTTGTCATTTGCGATTAGACCATCGAACGGACGTTTTCGTGGTTGTCGAACGATCGCCGCCTGAGCAAACACTGCGATTACCTGAATTACCGCGCACGTTCTGAGAAAAGTAATGTCTGCGGAGGGTTCGACCTCGGCTCAGTGTCGACGATGAGCGGCTTTCGTGGTCGCCTTCCGCCCTCGTGCACCCCGGGAGGCGCAACCGCGTCCGCTCCCCTCGTCGCCCGCTCCGAGTCCTCGTTCACCGTCCCGGTCGCGATCCCCTCCAGTCCCTCCAGGCTCGACTGCGTGCCGACCCTCCCAGAGTGGCTCAACCCGGCGGGCGTCGCCCCTCAGGAGACGGTGCACCAGGTCGATCCCGCTGGCGGGCCCAGCGGCGTTGGCTCCGTCACGTTCACCAGCCAGGGTCAGCTGCCCACGGAGGACCCGACACCCGACGGCGTCGCCACCGTCGCCCGCCACCTCGCCCAGAGCTCCCCGGGGGGGAATTAGGGGAGGCAGGAGGCAGAGCGGAGAGCGGACAGATCCCGCGCCGAACGAGCCGTCATGCCGCGGTGCGGTACCCCGACCCATGAAAATGAATGGGTGAAGACGGGACTGGTTCCGCCATGGGGCATTTTCAGTCCAAGCCAATTTCAAAAGAGGTACGAGGCGCGGGGTGGGTCGAAACCTCCGCCTGATCCACGCGCCCGGTGAATGTGTCCGATTTTGGAGAACAACAGGTCAGCCGCCCTGTCGGACTCGATAGTGTCTCTTGACGAGTCCTCGACCCGGCCCCGAATCGGACCGCGTCCGCGGGCTCGGGGATGAGGGCGGCGCGGCGTGGCTCTGGAGACGAAATCTTGCGGCACTCAGACACGAGCCTGATGAAATTGTCTGATCTCCTCCCCCATGTGGGGGAGGGCTAGGGTGGTGGATCGTGGGCCGGCGGATCGGGCTCGACCGAGACCTCGGGGCCCTCCCACCCCCACCCCGACCCTCCCCCTCACGGGTGAGGGATGAATACCGGACCGCATCACCGGGCTGGTGGAGAGGACGCCGCCCGGCGGGGCCGGGATCGGGCCCACGACGCTCCGGCGATGGCGGGCGGCCGGGCGGGCAGGCGATCCGCATTTTGTCGCGCTGTCGAGACGCTCGACCGGGCACGGCGAGGCAGCGGATGCGCCCGGCCAGCGCGACCGACTCGGCCCGCTCGAGGGTCGCGGGCCGCCCCCGTCGCCGTCGGCCGTCTCCCAGAACTGGCGCTCGGGTTTCGGGGTGGTCGTTTCCTGTTTTTTCGCAGTTCCTGAGTAAATCCGCCTCCCGGAACCGGGGCACCAGTTCTGGGAGGGAATGGATTGGGAGAAAAACGCCGAAAATCTGGAATTCCCAAGCGAATTATGGCTCCGTCAGTGCCACGAAACCGCAGTTCTTGGTTGATGCCCGTCGGCACGCAAGAGCTTGCCCTACATCTTCTACGGGAAAAACCGGGCACTCCCATCGGGCTCGTGCATTAGGAGTGATTCTCGATCGTCGTGGGAAGCTCATCCGCGGGATCGGGGACGTCGGGGAGGTTCAGCTCCTTGATCCGGCGGTAGAGCCGGGGGCGCGAGATGCCGAGGAGCTCGGCGGCACGCGACTTGTTGTGCCGGGCCCGTTGCAGTGCATTCTCGATCAGCCGGCGCTCGACCTGGGTCAACAGCTCGTCGAGCGGCGTGATCGGCGACGGGAGTGGGGGCGGGAGATAGGCCGCGCCGAGGCTCCCTCGGATCGCGGCCGGGAGGTCTTCGGCCTCGACCCAATCCCCCGACCCCGCCGCGTGCGCCGCGGCCACGACCCGCGCCAGCTCGCGGAGGTTGCCCGGCCAGTCGTAGCCGAGCAGCACGTCGAGCGCCTCGGGCGAGAATCCGCGGCGCTGGCGCTCGCCGTGCCGGTTGACCCGTTCGAGCAGGTGCTGGGCCAGGATCGGCAGATCGTCCTGGCGCTCGCGGAGCGCGCGGAGGCGGATGACCAGCGTCGTTAGGGCGTAATAGAGGTCGGGTCGGAGCAGCTCGGTCCGCAGCGCCTCGTCGGGGTCGCCGGCCGTCGTCGCGATCAGGCGGATGCGCTCGTTGGGGATCGCGGCGAGCCGCTCCTGCAAGTCGCGCGGAAGGTCGAGGATGTCGCCGATCAGGAGCGTCGAGCCCTCCGGGAGGCTCAGCCGGGGCGCGGTCCCTTGTTCGCCCGCGGTCCCGAACAGCTCCCGTTCCAGGACCTCAGCCGGGAGCGTCGCGCTGTCGAAGGAGAGGATGGGAGCGTTCCGCCGCGGGCCTTGCTGGTGGATGACCCGGGCGACCAGCCGTTTCCCCGTGCCGGGCTCACCGACGATCAGGACGGGAACGGACGTCGTGGCGGCGGCGCCGACCTGTTCGAGCAGGCGGCAATGGGCGGGCCCGCGCCCGACCAGGCTGTCGAAGCCGTACCTGCCTTTCAGTCGGTCGCGGACTTCGAGCAGCTCGGTCCGAAGCCGCTGCGTCTCGGCGTCGGGGGCGTGGGGGGCGGCGTCGGCGGGGCCGACCAGGCCGAAGAGGCCGAGCAACGCCCCCTCCTTGTTCCGCAACGGCCAGAACTCGACCCGCCGCCACTTCCGCTCGCCGCTGGCGTGGATGATGAGGGTCTGTTGCCCCGCGGCGCGGCCCTCGATCGCCTCGGCGGGAGGATAAAAGCTCCCACCCAGCCCGGCCAGGTCCCCCGCGCGGGTCGGTCCGTGCGCGTTGCAGACCAGGCCGAGCACCGACTCGGCCGGATAGCCCGTCAACTCTTCCCAGGCCCGGTTGACCCAGACCAGCTTCCGGTTGGCGTTGAGCCAGAACAGGGGCTCACGGGCCTGCTGCCAGAGCTTCTCCAGCTTCTCGCCCGAAACGCGGGAAGACGCCATGGGGTGGATCGGTTACCCTTGGAGATCGGATCAAAAGGAGTGGCCTCGCGACCAAGATGACCCTCGTCGGACCCGAAGGCAAGGAAATTATGGCCAGCGCCGTGAGTTCCTGGGCGGTCGCCCTCGACGGAGAGACGACCAACACGCGGGCCCGGCTGATCCGTGACGGCCGGATCGTCGCCACCGCCCGCCGCGCCGTGGGCGTGCGCGACCGGTCCTGTCGGCCGGCGCGGTCCCCCTGGCCGCCGTCCGCGAGGCGCTCGACGACGTTTGCCGGATCGGTGGCGACGTCCGGCCCGACCTGATCGTCGCCGCCGGGATGCTCTCGTCCGAGTTCGGGCGGACGGCGGTTCCCCATGTCGTCGCCCCGGAGGGCCTCGACGACCTGGCGCGAGGCGTGGCGGTTCGCTCGCTCCCCGACATCTCCGCCCTGTCGATCGCGTCCGTCCCGGGGGTCCGCACCTCGGCCGGACCCGGCCCGGACGGGTCAGTGGCTGAACCGGCTCCACGACCACACGACCTGACCGAGGATCGGGTTCTGCGACGGCCCATCGATTTCGACGGGGATCAGTGGGTGCTCGCGGCTGGGCTGGTTCGGCCGGAGGATCAGGTGCTTGCCGCTCAAATCGAGCCAGCGGATCATCGGCTCGCCCTCGGGATAGGCCGCGACCATCCGGCCCTGGAGGGCGCGGGGGTCGGTCACCGAGCGGTCGATGGCCACGATCGAGCCGGCCGGAAGGATTGGGTGCATCGCGTCGTCGCTCAGCCGAACGCCCACCGTCTCGCTCGGGTTCGGGAGCCACTGGCGATACGCCATGATGTACCCCTCGAGCTGCCCCGGGTCGATCGTCTTCTTCGCCAGCTCCTTCATCGGGACCAAACTGACGGCGACGAAGTCCGAGAGGTACTCGCTCGGCAGGTCCTCGGGGGCGACGATCACGACGTTGTTTGACTTCTGCTCGAGTTTCTCCAGGCCGCTGCGGATCAGCTCGATCGGGGTCATCTCCGAAAGGAGCAACTCTTCCTGGGCCCGGCGGTACTTGGGCCCTTCGCCCGAGAGGAGCCAGGCCGGGCTGGCCCCCGTCTGGTCGATGAAGGCCAGCAGCACCTCGGCGGGGACCGTCACGCCCGTCTCGTAATTGTACCAGGTCCGCGCCGGCAGGTTGAGCCGTCGTGCCAGTTCGGGCCCTCCGTGTTCGCCGAACAACTCTTGACGGATTTCTCTCAATCGTCGAGATAACGAGGCTTTGACGTTCACACGGACTTTGGGTGTCTTTTTTCGAGCCACGGCGCTCAATCCCGCGCGCGGGAATCCCCCAGTACCGCCCCACTGGTCATCAGTTCGCGGGGAGAGAGGCGGCCATTCATAGAAGAGCGAACCGGACTTGTCAAGCGAAATCCCGGTCGCTTTTTCACTTTCCGGCTGATGGATCACCCGGCATCCCCACGCCCTGAAGACTCACGCTAGCATACAATTCGGCCGAGGTCATCATGACGTGGCATCCAGGCCTTAAAATGTGAGGAGGATGTCGCGGGTAGGCATCATGAACGGTGTATGTGTCTCCGAATATCAACGCGCCGGGTCAAGAAAAGGAAAGACGGGATGGAGAATCGGGATTTTTTAGAAGATCCCAAGTTCATCGCGTGCGGCATCGCTCATCTTATCGGGTGACCAGGGAGGAGACATGACGAGCCGGACGTTCGCCTTGGAGACCCCATCGAGCGCCTTGAGGGCCCCGACGGCGTCGCGGAGGATCTCCGGTCCGGCTGGGCAGGCGGGCGAGGTCAGCGTCATCTCGACGTCGATCTGGTCGTCGTGCGTCTGGATCGTGTAGACCAGGCCGAGATCGACCACATTGATGTTCAGTTCCGGATCCTTCACGGTACGCAGCGCGTTCAGGATCGCCTCTTGATCGGCCATGGATGGGAACCCCTCGATGGATGGAGGACGACGAGCGGCCCTCGGGGCCGAGAGCCCGCGCGTTCGGTTGGTTAATCATTCAGAGCAACGAGGAGATCGTCGCCGCGGAGTTCGACGCGATGCGTGGTCACGGGCTCGACCGCCGGCAGGCAAAGCGCCTTGCCGGTCCGGACGTCAAACCGCGCCCCATGGCGCGGACACCGAATCTCGGCCCCTTGGAGGTCGCCCTCAGCGAGCGGTCCGCCGTCGTGGGTGCAGACGTCGTCGATCGCGTGGAATGAGCCATCCACGTTGAAGACGGCGATGGGACGTCCGTCGACTTCCACTAGCTTCTTCCCGCCGGGGGAAATCTCGGATCGGCGCGCCACCTTGACGAATGCTGCCATAATTCAAACGTCCCTCGCGCTGGTCGGAGAGGCCGCCTTGTTCCCGTTGGCCGAGGCCCGCGCGATCGCCGCGCGGGTCACCTCGGCTTTCAGCCGTTTGAGGACGCCGTTCAGGCCGCGGACCCGCAGCATCCCCAAGATCTCGGGCAGACCGATCCGGTCGATCAGATCGTTGCGGACGCCGAGGATCTCCTCGACCGTGGCCCCGTTCAGTCCCTCAACCAGCAGCGCGACGAAGCCGCGCACCGTGGGGGCCTCGATCGGGGCGTCGGCGTGGATCGCCACGCGTCCCCCCTCCAACTCGACGAAGAGGAAGACGGGCGACTGGCACTCCTCGACCCTGTGCACGGTGTCCTTCTGGGCGGCGAGCCGGTCGGGCAGGGGCGGGAGGTTCTTGGCGAAGTCGATCAGGAGCTCGATCCGCTCCTGACGGTCGGCCTCGCTCAGTTCCGTGACAATCGCGTCGAGTGCGGCGGCCATCGAACTCCTCAAGACTGAGAGTCGCGGGGCGGAATGATGTTCTGGGTCGGCCCGCGCCGCGGCTAATCCCTATTTTACGCTCCCTTGGCGATCGGAGCACGGACCAGGTTGCCCCACTCGCACCACGACCCATCGTAGTTGCGGACCTTCGGGTAGCCGAGCAGGTACGTGAGGACGAACCAGGTGAGGCTCGACCGCTCGCCGATCCGGCAATACGCGACGACGTCGTGCGTGGGCTTCAGGCCGACCTCGCCCGCGTAGATCGCGCGCAGCTCCTCGGCCGACTTGAACGTGCCATCCTCGTTGACCGCGCGGCCCCAGGGGACGTTGACCGCGCCCGGGATGTGGCCGCCGCGGAGCGCACCTTCCTGGGGATAGTCCTCCATGTGCAACAGCTCGCCGGTGAACTCCTTCGGGCTGCGGACGTCGAGCAGGGGCTTGCCGGCCTTCGAGTGTGCGAGGACATCGTCGCGGAAGATCCGGATCTGCTCCTCGTGACCCCCCTCGACCTTGTACTTGGTCGCTGGGTAATGCGGGACCTCGGTCGTCATCGGCCGCTTCTGAGCGACCCAGAGCTGCCGGCCGCCGTTCATGACCCGGCAGTCCTTGTGGCCGAAGAGCTTGAAGGCCCAGAAGGCGTAGCAGGCCCACCAGTTCGACTTGTCGCCGTAGAAGACGACGGTCGTTTCGTTGGCGATCCCCGACCGAGAGCAGATCTGGGCGAACTTCTCGGCGTTGATGTAGTCACGGACGAGCTGGTCCTGGAGGTCTCCCTGCCAGTCGATCTTGACGGCGCCGGGGATGTGGCCCATGTCGTAGAGCAGGACGTCCTCGTCACTCTCGACGATCCGCACCTTCGGGTCGTTACGATGCTCCTCGACCCAGTTGGCCGAGACGAGGACCTCGGGATGGACGTACGGTTCTCCCATGGGTGGGCGGGCTCCATTGCGTTGTTGGGAAATTCTGGTGCGCGTCCGCCGGACGGCACCCATCAATTCGCAGACGATTCGCCTTGATGTTCGAGCTTGGCAGCCACCGCCTGGCGGAGCGTCTCCCGGACGGGCTCCAGCGTAATTCGGTCGTAGACGTTGGCGAAGAAGCCCTCGACGATCAGCCGGATGGCGGACTCGCGCGAGACGCCGCGCGACTGGGCGTAGAAGATCATCTCCTCATCGACGCGCCCCGCGGTCGCCCCGTGCGTGCAACGGACATCGTTGGCTTCGATCTCCAGCCCGGGGATCGAGTCGGCGCGGGCCGAGTCGGAGAGGACGAGATTGTCGTTCTTCTGGTAGGCGTCGGTCCGCTGCGCGTCCTTCTCGACCCGGATCATCCCCTTCCAGACGATCCGCGACTTACCCTTCAATCCCGCCTTGTAGAGCAAGTCGCTGGAGGTGTGCGGGGCCTGGTGGTCCTGGCGGGTGAAGTAGGCCAGGTGCTGCCGGCCGGTCGTGAACATCACGCCATTGACCTGCGCCCGGGCCCCCTGACCGGTCAACGCGACCTCTTGGTTGACCTTCGCGAGCCGCGCGCCGAGCCCGCCGACGGTCCACTGCAAGGCGGCGTCGGGCCCGACCAGCGCCCGCTCCCGGCTGAAGTGCCAGGTCGCGGCATCCCAGTTTTGGATATTGACGAATCGGAGCCGGGCCTCCCGGCCGACGAAGATCTCGACCGCCCCGACATGCAGGGCCGCGGCCTCGCCCCGGTCGCGCCCCGACGTCTCGCGCACCAGGGTCGCCTCGGCCCCCTCGTCGAGCACGATCAGCGTGTGGTCCAGGTCCACCCGGCCCTCGCGAGCCAGGCCGACCAGGCTGAACAGCGGGGCCTCAATCTTAACTCTCTTCGGGACATAAAGCAACGTCCCGCCCGTCCAGAACGACGCATGCAAGGCCGCGAAGAGATCGTCCCGCGCGGTGATGGCGTCGGTCAGCAGGTAGCGTTTGAGCAGGTCGGGGTAATTCTTGACCGCCTGGCCGAGGTCCACGAAGACGGCCCCATCGAACTTGGTCGGGTCGGCCGCGCGGGTCGCCACCGCGTTGACCTGCTCGATCCCCGTGCCGTAGTGCCCGCTGAGCGCGTCCCAAAACGGCTCGATCGCGGCCCTCGCCTCGGGAGTCGGCTCCTGCCGCGCCGGGGGCGCGAAGCCGTCGAGTTTCAAGGCGCGGATGTCGGTCCGCTTCCATTCCTCGTCGCGCGAGGTCGGCCAGGGAGTGGCCTGGAAGACGGCAAACGCCTCCTTGCGGCGCTCGGTCAGCCACCCCGGCTCGTCGCGGCCCTTGAGGAAGGTTTCGAAGGCCACCTCGGTGAAGCCGCCGGTCGTGGCGGGCGGGATTGTCGTTTGTGTAATCATCGCGGTGAGGGTCTCGTTGCTCTCTCTCGAAAGAAAAGTCTTGAAAAGTCTGACCAACCTCGGTCGACGCGCCGCCAGGTGATCACAAATCGTCGGGATCGAATCCCGTTTTTCGGGCGATGCGGGCCAGCATCCGAGGACCGATCTCCTCGTCGTCGTGGAACGCGAAGACGAAATCGGCCCAACCCGATCGTTCGAGGACACGGTGCGATCCACCCATCTGGCGCTTAACGCTCCAGCCGATCCAGAGCAGCGCCCTCAGCACGCGCCGGGCCTTGGTCGCAGACCAGCGGCTCATGTCGCGACCGAGAAGACATCAGCCAACTCGGGGACGCCCTCTCCGTGCTCGAGGCGATCCGCCAAGACCCGCAAGGAGAGGGCCTGAACCCGCGCGATCGCATCGCCCCGCGTCGCCCCATAGATGAGCACGCCGGGCAGCTCGATCACCTCAGCGATCCAGCGGCCATCGTCCTCCTGCTCCACCTCGATCGTCAAGTTCACGGCCCTACCTCAACGCGACAGCCATTCAGAGGCTTTGGATGAGCTTTCACCCCACCGACCCCTCCATCTGGAGCTGGATGAGCTTGTTCATCTCGACGGCATATTCCATCGGCAGTTCCTTGACGAGCGGCTCGATGAAGCCGCTGACGATCAGGGTCGAGGCCTCGGCCTCGCTCAGGCCGCGGCTCCTCAGGTAAAAGAGCTGCTCCTCGCCGATCTTCGAGACGCTCGCCTCGTGGCCGATCTTGACGTCGTCCTCGTCGATCTCGATATAAGGATACGTGTCGGATCGGCTCTGCGGGTCGAGGATCAGCGCGTCGCAGACGACGTTCGACTTCGAGCCCTTGGCGCCATCGGCGACCTTGAGCAGGCCGCGATAGCTGGTCCGGCCGCCGTTCTTGCTGATGCTTTTGGAGATGATCCGCGAGCTGGTGTAAGGCGCGGCGTGGACGGCCTTGCCGCCGGCGTCCTGGTGCTGGCCCTTGCCAGCGAAGGCGATCGAAAGGATCTCGCCCCGCGCCCCCTTGCCCAGCATATAGACCGAGGGATACTTCATCGTCAGGCGACTGCCGAGGTTGCCGTCCACCCACTCCATCAGGGCGTCCTCGTGGGCCACGGCGCGCTTGGTCACGAGGTTATAGATGTTGTTCGCCCAGTTTTGGATCGTGGTGTAGCGGCACCGGCCCCCCTTCTTGACGATGATCTCGACCACGGCCGAATGGAGGCTCTCGGTCGTGTACATCGGGGCGGTGCACCCCTCGACGTAGTGAACCTGCGCGCCCTCCTCGACGATGATCAAGGTCCGCTCGAACTGGCCCATGCTCTCGGCGTTGATCCGGAAGTAGGCCTGGAGCGGGATATCGACCTTGACCCCGGCCGGGATATAGACGAACGACCCCCCCGACCAGACCGCCGAGTTCAACGCAGCGAACTTGTTGTCGTGGATCGGGATGACCGTGCCGAAGTACTCCTTGACCAGGTCGGGGTGCTCGCGCAGGGCGGTGTCGGTATCGACGAAGATGACGCCCTTCTGTTGCAGGTCGTCGCGCAGGCTGTGGTAGACGACCTCCGACTCGTACTGCGCGCCGACGCCGGCCAGGAACTTCCGCTCGGC
>JBKOZB010000007.1:0-5994 GCA_046744225.1 Planctomycetota bacterium
TCCTGGTGGCGTGGGCCGATTCTCCCGCAACGCCCCCGGCTCCTCCGGTCAACCCCCTGGACATCGCCTCGGCGCTAGAGACGGTCCTGGCCGACGCGATCGCCCGGGCCGAGCCCTCGGTCGTGGCCATCGCGCGCGAGAAGGCGGAGACTGGCGACGAGACAACGGCGGTGCGCGGCCGGAACATGGCGGCCGATCACTTAACCCCCCCGAGGGCGGCCAACGGCGCGGGCCTGGGCGACGACTTCCTCTCGTTCGACTACGGCTCGGGCGTCGTCATCGGCGACCGGGGCGAGATCCTGACCGCCTACCACGTGGTCAAGGGGGCGGCCCGCCTGAGGGTCCGGGCCGTCGATCGCCAGGACTTCTGGGCCGAGATCATCGCCGCCGACCCGAGGAGCGACCTGGCCGTGATCGTCCCGAAAGACGTGTCGGGCCTCGCCCCGCCCAAGCTCAGGCCACTGCCCTTGGGCGACGCCTCGACGCTGCGCAAGGGGATGTTCTTGGTCGCGCTGGGCAACCCGTTCAACACAGCGCGCGACGGCCGGGCCTCGGCCAGCTGGGGCATCCTGGCGAACCTCGCCCGGCGGCTCGAAGTCTCGGAGGAGGAGAAGCGGACGCACGGCCTCCAGCTCCGCAACTACCCGACGCTCCTCCAGCTCGACGCCAAGCTCAACCTCGGCATGAGCGGCGGCGCCGTGATCAATCTGAAGGGGGAGCTGGTCGGCCTGACCACCGCCGCGGCCAGCGTCGCCGGCTTCGACGCGCAGGCCGGCTACGCGATCCCGATGGATCGTCAGGGGCGCCAGATCGTCGAGACGCTCAAGAAGGGCAAGGAGTACGAGTATGGCTTCCTCGGCATCGGCCTCGACATCAGGAACAATACGAGCCGCGTCCAGAGCGCCCAGGTCAACAGCCCGGCGGCCTTGGGAAACGTCCGGGAAAATGACGTGATCCTCGGCGTCGGTGACATCCCCGTCGCCGACGCCGATTCGCTCGTCCTGGCCATCAACAGCATGCCTGCCGGGTCGAAGGTGAAGCTCAAGATCCTCCGCCAGAACGAGGTCATCGAGCGCACCGTCGAGCTGGCGAAATTCCGAGTTGATGGCGAGGTCATCGCGACCAACCGCCCCATCCCCTGGCGCGGCCTGCGGGTCGATTACACGAGCATCATGCCCCAGACGACGTTCAACCCCGAGATGATCAACGCCCTGAGCGCCGGCGGCGTGGTCGTCACCGAGGTCGAGTCCAACACGCCCGCCTCCGAGGCCGGCCTGAAGCGCGACCTGGTGATCAAGTACGTCGAGGGGCAGAAGATCCGCAACCCCCAGGACTTCGCCCGCGCGGTCGCCGAACGCAAGGGGCCGGTCAAGCTTGTGACCGACCTGGGCGTCATCACCGTCAAGTAAGTGAGCGTCAGGACGTACCGCCGCGCGACGTCCTCGAAACCCCGTGGGGTGGGCAAGGCCCGCCCGTTGTCTCCGGGATTCAGTGGGCCGGGCCCACCCCTTACGGAATGGCTATGACCACCGACGAACTCCGCGAAGCCTACCTCGACTTCTTCGTCTCCAAGGGCTGCGTCCGCAAACCGAGCGACGTGCTCGTGCCGAACGACCCGACCGTCCTGTTCACACCGGCCGGGATGAACCAGTTCAAGCGCGAGTTCATGGGCCTGGGCGATCCGGGCTTCACCCGCGCCACGACCTGCCAGAAGTGCCTCCGCACCGGCGACATCGAGAACGTCGGCAAGACCGCCTTCCACGAGACGTTCTTCGAGATGCTCGGCAACTTCAGCTTCGGCGACTACTTCAAGCGCGAGGCGATCCACTGGGCCTGGGAGTTCCTGACCGGGACCCTCAAGATCAGCCCGGACCGGCTGACTATCACCGTCTACCTCGACGACGACGAGGCGTACGACATCTGGCATAAAGAGATCAAGATCCCCGCCGACCGGATCACCCGGATGGGCGAGGACGACAACTTCTGGCCCGCCGGCGCCCCGACGCACGGCCCCAACGGCGTCTGCGGCCCCTGCTCGGAGATCTTCTTCCACGGCAACAGCCCCAAGGAAGTCGAGATCTGGAACCTCGTCTTCACCCAGTTCAACCGGGTGGGACCGGGCCAACTGGAGCCCTTGCCGAAGAAGAACATCGACACCGGCATGGGACTCGAACGCGCCGCCGCATGCCTGCAAGGCGTACCGACCGTCTTCGCCACCGACATCTTCAAGCCGATCGTCGCCGCCACCGCCGCGCAGCTCGGCGTCGAGTACAAGCCTAAGGAGCCTGACGGCATCCGCATCCGGCGCATGGCCGATCACGCGCGGGCGCTGACCTTCTGCATCCACGAGAACGTCAAGCCGTCGAACGAGAAGCAGGGTTATGTCATTCGTCGCCTCCTGCGCCGGGCGGTCCTCGACGCCTACCAGATGGGCCACCGCGACCCGTTCCTGTACCGGATCGTGCCGACCGTGGCCGAGGTCATGCGTCGACCCTACCCCGAGCTTCGCGAGAGCGTCCCACGCATCCAGAACGTGATCCGCGAGGAAGAAGACCGGTTCCTCCGCAATCTGGAGAACGGCCTGAAGCTGCTCAACGACACCTTCCGCAAGACGAAGGCAGCCGGCTCCGAGGTCATCGATGGCCACGTGGCCTTTGACCTCCACGCCACCTATGGCATCCCCGTCGAAGTCACCGAGAGCCTGGCGACCGACCACAACCTGCGGGTCGACCTGGCGGGCTTCAAGAAGGCCCAGGAAGAGCACTCCGTCACCTCGCGAGGGACGACCGAGGCGGCCGACGTCTTCAAGACCGGCCCGCTCGACACGCTCAAGAAGTCGTACCACCACGGCACCGAGTTCCTCGGCTACGAGACGACCGAGGCCGAGGGCAGGGTCATCGGCATCTTGGAGCAGCACCGGCTCGCCGACTCGGCCTCGGCCGAAGGCGGACCGCCGGTCGTGCTCATCCTCAACCGCACGCCGTTCTACGGCGAGGCTGGCGGCCAGGTCGGCGACACGGGCGAGATCCGCGGCGAGCGGTTCGTCTTCAAGGTCGCCGATACGAAGAAGGAAAACGATTTCATCCTTCATGTCGGCCAGGTGACGGAGGGGACCGTCACGGTCACCGACAAGGCGCACGCCCAAGTGGATGCCGCGCGGAGGGAGGCGATCCGCCGGGCCCACTCGGCGACACACGTCCTGCACCACGCCCTGCATGTCCACCTGGGCAAGCACGCGCAGCAGGCCGGCAGCAAGGTCGAGCCCGATCGTCTCCGGTTCGACTTCGCCAACCCCGAGGCCGTCGGCCGCGACCGGCTCCGCGCGATCGAAGACACGGTCAACGAGCGTGTCTTGAAGGCCGAGCCGATCACCTGGTCCACGATGCCGATCGAGAAGGCCAGGGAGCTGGGGGCGATGGCCCTCTTCGGCGAGAAGTACCCGGAGGTCGTCCGCGTCGTCCAGATGGGCGAGTTCTCTCGCGAGCTTTGCGGCGGGACGCACCTGGAGAGCGTCGGGCAGATCGGCCTGTTCAAGATCGTCGGCGAGGAATCAGTCGCGGCCGGGACGCGGCGGATCACCGCACTGACGGGTCAGGCGGCGCTCGACCTGATGCGCCAGGAAGAGGACCTGCTCGGCGAGGTCGCCTCGGCCCTGCGGGTCCCGCCGGCCCTGGTCGGCGAGCGGGTCGCGGCGCTCCTGGAAGAAGTCAAGACACTGAAGAAGCAGGCCGCGCAACGGAAGACTGATCCGGGGGCGAAGGTCGCGCCCGACGACCTGCTGGCCGCCGCGGCCACGGTCGGCGAGGCGACCATCGTGACCCAGGCGGTCGAAGCGACCACCCCCGACGAACTGCGGCAACTGATCGACGTCCTCCGCCGCAAGGCTGGCGCCAAGCTCGCGGTGCTGCTGGCGACGGTCGCCGACGGCAAGGTCCACCTGGCCGCCGGCCTGACCCCCGACCTGATCGCGCTCGGGCTGCACGCCGGCCAGTGGCTCAAGGAGGTCGCCCCGGTCGTCGGTGGCGGCGGCGGCGGCCGGCCCGACTTCGCTCAGGCCGGTGGCAAGAATCCCGAGAACGTCCCCGCCGCGCTCGAACGCGCCCTGGAGTTTCTCAAGACCAAGCTCGGCGCCTGAGCCCGAAGGACAGACCTTCCGCGCCGCGCGGGAGGGTTCTTGAACCGGGGGACTCTCCGAATAAGATCGTCGCCGTCAATCCTGTCGGCGCGTGCGATCCCCTCGGAGAAAACCATCGTGCCCATCCTCGTCACATGCGAATGCGGGAAGCAGTTCCAGTCCAGGGGATGAGAACGTGGGTCGGCGCGCCCGCTGCCCCGACTGCGGGCGGGAGCCGATCGTCCCCAAGGCGGACGTCAACCCCTACGATGCGCCCGAGTTCCTCGAGGAGGTCGAGCCCCGGACCAGCGGCAAGGCGGTCGCCAGCCTGGTCCTCGGCCTGTTGTCGTTCCTCTACACGCTCTTCACCGGCGTCCCCGCCATCATCCTGGGTGCCTTGGGCCTCTCGGATATCAACCGTCGCCGAGGCCGGATTCGAGGGAGGGGCATGGCGATCACCGGCATCGTCTGCGGGGGCATCGGCAGCACCCTGGTCGTCTTTCCTCTGAAGCGTGTTTTTCCCCTTCATCGGGATGATTTCCCCAGGGCGATCGCATTCCCAGACCCTCCTGGGCATGTACGGCGACACAGCTTACCTCGCGCGGCTGAGGGCACCCCGTGCACAGGTGAAGGGTCCTCCGCCCTGCTGCGAATGTAAGAATTGACCAAGACAACCGAAAAACTCATCCTCTCGAAGTGGAAAACCCGATAACGAAAAACAGCTTCTCTGGTTCTGGGACAAGGTTCCGAGAATCAGTGAGAGGGCCGTTCTCTTCCCGCCTGCGGCGCGGGGTGGATCGCCGGCCCATCGATGAAGCTACCCCGCTGGCCGCTGCATCATCGCGTATCACCTGGTCTTTGCTGGCCGCAGCATCGCCGTCCGTCCCCGGCCTGAGGACGCTCGCCTGGTACCCGTCATCTCGGACAACCGGGCTCTGGCTACGACGGCGGTGCACGGCGGGAACGATCCTTCGATGTACGGCATCTTCGTGCAGATCGCCATCCTTGTCGCGATGACCCACGGCCTCCGGGCGCTAGGCCACCTTGCCGGACCGCGCCGATGCGGCCTGATCCTCGGACTGCCCAGTACGACGGCCCTGATGCTGCTCTTTTGCGGCCGCGAGCACGGTGTCGGCGAAGCGATGGCGGCGGCCGAGTCCAGCCTCCTCGGCTTGGTTGCCGCGGCCACGCTGCCGCTGGCCTATGCCCAGGCGATTGGTGTCGTCTCGCGACTGATTTGGGCTCCGACGTCAGCCATCGCCGGGTATGTTGCGATCGCTTCCATCTCCCGCTTCTTGCCCGACACCGGGCCCGGAGAGCGTGTTGGCATCTCGGTCGCTGGCGTCCTGGCGGCCTGCTACCTCGCTGGACGAGTGCGAATCACCGAGGGAGATCCGAGGCCGAGCATGGGGCCATGGCTCCAACCCCTTGCCCTGGGCACGGTGGTCCCGGCAGTCCTCATTGTGGCGGTCAGGTTTGTCAGAGCGGTGGGCGGAGCGGACTGGGCGGGCCTGTTCACCACCTTCCCCGCCATGTCCCTGGCGGTCCTGGTGGCGACCCATCTGGAGGCTGGGCCGGCTGCGGCGAGCCGGATGGCGAAGGCGATGCCGCCCGGGAATCTGATCATGATCGTGTACCTGGCGGTCTTCCGCCTCGTAGGCCCCCGAATGGGGCTGGGCTGGGGCACAGCCTGCAGTTACGCGGTCGCGCTGGCGACGTTGCTGGCTCTCGAGGGGCTGGTCCGGTCAGTGGCGACTGATCCGAGCCCTCCGGTGCGATCTGCGCATCGGATCGTTGCCGCCCGAAGGAGTGAACCTCTCTCGACCAATGTGGCGCAGGCGGGACTCACCCGCTGGTCAGGATGCCCTGAGCCGACCTAC
>JBKOZB010000072.1:0-5027 GCA_046744225.1 Planctomycetota bacterium
TTCTCGCCGACGTAGCGCGCGGCGCCCTTGGCCATCTCGCCGACCTCGTGGCCGACTTCCTTGGCCTTCTCGCCGACGTGGTGCGCGGCGTCCTTGGCCTTCTCGCCAGCGTCGTGCATCCATTGCTTCACCTTGTCACTCGTGTTGTCACTCGTGCCCGACATGGCGTGGCTCCTGCTTCGTTGGTGGCACCGAATGTCCCATCAAATCTCGATTTTCAGTAGGGATTGTATCAAATTGCATTTAATACGGCAAACCGATTTAAGGGACTTGCCTCCGTCACCAGATTTGTCTCTTGGATTGTTTTCACCTTTCCGAGCGAGCCGCGCGATTTTTTTCCTTGACGAACATGGATGTCTCTTGTTTGAATATAAGGAAAAGATGAAAAATCGCCAGTGTTAGGCGATGATGTTGGTTGTCTCGGCCCCCTGCGGGCGCAAGAGGGAGGACGGCGATGGGTCTCATGTACGCGGCGATCGTGCTCTCACCGGGCGGGATCATCGCCTGGCTGGTCGTCGGGCTGATCGCGGGCTGGCTGGCTGGCATGGTCATGAAGGGCGGCGGCTACGGCATCCTCGGCGATATCCTCGTGGGCCTGATCGGCTCGTTCCTCGGCGGGCTGCTGATGGGCTTCTTCGTCCAGGGTTCAGCCGGGTTCTGGGGCAGCATCGTCGTCGCCTTCATTGGCGCCTGCGTCCTGATCGCCCTGGTGCGGTTTATCAGCGGTCGTCAATCGGCATGGCGGGTGAGATGAAACCACCGTGCCAGCCAAGATTGGCGTGGAGCAACCCGGCCCGGTGGATCATCAGTGACCATCGCGGCCAGCTCCGGCGTCGGGATCGTCTCGTCGGAGTCGCCCCCGGGAGGGGTGGCGGGGGCGACCCCCCGCGTTTGAGATCGCCGCACCGAGGAGAGGGGCGATGGCCCGTCTCCCCGGACATGGCACCCTCGGAGCGTTGATGGGGCGTCTCCACGTCGTTTGCCAACGAGGCCAAGGGATCTCGCCGTGCGGTTCCGTGCGCCTTTCGGCCGCAGGGTGTCCGACGGGATCTTCGAGGAGAGCAACGCATGCTCAAGCAAGGGAAGCAACGGTTCGCGCCCCTCACCACACTGCTGCTCGGGGCGGTCGTGATTTTCGCCGGATGTGAGTCCAAGGGGCCTGCCCAGAAGGCGGGCGAGGACATCGACAAGGGTATCGAAAACGCGAAGGACGCGATCAATCCACCCGGCCCTGCGGAGAAGGCGGGGCGGGGTCTCGACAAGGCCTTCAACAAGTGACCCACGCGTCCCGTATCCAAGCCTGATCGACCCTAGAGGTGATCCGGCCCACTGTCAAGTGGTGTGCGAAAGAGGGGGAAAATGACGTACTGCGTGGGCATCATCATGCGCGAGGGCCTCGTGCTGGCCTCCGACTCTCGATCGAACGCCAGTCTCGACGAGGTCAATGTCTGCCAGAAGATGCACACGATCGTCGATCCGGGGGAGCGCGTCTTCGTGCTCCTGACCAGCGGGAATCTCTCGTGCTCGCAGTCCATCCTCACGCTGTTGCGCCGCGACTTCGGCCGGGGCGAGGGGCTCGCCATTGCGACGTCCATGTATGATGCCGCCCGCATTGTGGGCGACCAGGTGCGGTGCGTCGCGGCCATCGACCAGCCAGCTTTGAATAAAGACAATTTCCGGTTCAACGTCCACCTCCTCCTGGCCGGACAGATCCGCGGGCAGGCACACGACCTCTACCTGATCTATCCGCAGGGCAACCCCCTGCGCGCGACGGAGGACGCCCCGTTCCTTCAGATCGGGGAATCCAAATACGGCCGGCCCATCCTCGACCGAGGGGTCCGTTACGCGCGCACGTCCCTGGAGGATGCGGCGCGGTATGCCCTGATCTCGCTCGACTCAACGATGCGGTCGAACGTGGCTGTCGGCCCGCCGCTTGATCTCTTGGTCTACGCCCGCGATGAGCTGCGGATCACCCGCCAGCGGCGATTCCACGACATGGACCCAGACCTCCTGGCGATCCAGACCCAGTGGGAGCAGTCGCTCCGCAAGGCGGTCCAGGAGTTGCCGTGCATCCGGTTCGACGAGCCCGGTTTGAGGTCGTGATCGCAGGGCGACAAGGCCCGCTGGGCGGACCGTTGTGGAAACGGTTCGAACGGGTTACCCTCGCACGTCCCGGCCGCGGCAACGTTCCGCCCGGTCGGGCGGGCAGGTCACGGAAAGATTTGGACCCGACCGGATGATCGTCCCCACCCTCTCGCCGACCCCCAGGGACGTCGCGGCCCATTATGACGAGCTGGACCGCTTCTATCGCGAGGTCTGGGGCGAGCACGTCCACCACGGGCTCTGGCAATCGAGGAAGGCGACGCCCGAGGAGGCCGTCCATCGCCTGATCGCCGTCGTCGCCGAGCAGGCGCGCCTGGGCCCGGGGGACGCCGTCTGCGACGTCGGCTGCGGCTACGGCGGCACGGCGCGGGTCCTGGCCCGCGAGCACGGGGCCGAGGTCACGGCCCTGACGATCTCGCAGGCCCAGCACGCGCAGGCCCTGGCCATCGACCCGCGCGCGACCAACCCGATGTACCTCCTGCGCGACTGGCTGGAGAACGGGCTCTCCTCCGAGTCATTCGACGCCGCGATCGCGATTGAGAGCACGGAGCACATGGCCGACCTCGCGGCCTTCTTCGCTGAGGCCCACCGGGTGCTCCGGCCCGGCGGCCGGCTCGTCGTCTGCGCCTGGCTGTCGCGCGACGACCCGCGGCGGTGGGAGATCCGGCACCTGCTGGAGCCGATCTGCCGCGAGGGCCGGCTCCGGCACCTGGGCTCGGCCGCGGAGTACGACCGGCTCGCCCGCGAGGCGGGACTCACATCCGTCGCATTCCAGGACGTCAGCCAGCAGGTCAAGAAGACATGGCCGATCTGCGCGCGACGGATCGCCGCCAGCCTGGTCCGCGACCCGTCCTACCGCCGGTTCCTGCTCCGCGAGCGGAGCCAGAACAAGATCTTCGGCCTGACGATGCTGCGGATCTGGTTCGCCTACGAGCTGGGGAGCATGCGCTACGGCATCCTGACGGCCGTCAAGCCGTCCTCATAGAAGAAAATTCACCACAAAGGACACAAAGAAGATAGAGAGATTTGAAATTACGAATTCCAAATTCTTCGACTTTGTGTCCTTTGTGGTGAATTTTCTTCTTCAGGGCTTCTGAGGCGTGCGGAACATCGTGTTGTCCCGATCGCCGCGCGAGAGGAGGTAGGCGACGAGGTCGAGGATCTCGTCCTGCTTCAGCGAGTTGAGCAGCCCCTCAGGCATCATCGACACGGGCGACGGCTTCACCTCTTCGATCTGGTTCCGGTTCAGGTTCACCAGCCCGTTGGGGTCGAGCATGTTGGTGTTGATCGAGAGCGTGTCGCTGTCGAGGTTGACGATCCGGCCAGTGATGGCGCGGCCGTCGGTCGTGGCGATCATCACGGCCTCGTACTGGTCGCTGATCATCTTGCTCGGCTGGACGATCGATTCGAGCAGGTCGCGAACGCTGAACCGGCCGGAGATGCTGGTCAGGTCGGGGCCGGTCGAGCCCCCCTCGTTATTGTAGCGGTGACACGAGAAGCACTGGGCCGCGGCGAACATCGTCCGCCCCCGATCGAAGTCGCGGCCCTTGAGCCCCTCCTCAACCACCGGCGCCAGCTCGTCCAGGGTCCACGCCTTGACGAACGGGCGCGGAGGCGCCGCGGCGACCGGCTCGACCTTCGGCCGGGCCTCGAGCATCGGATACAGCTCGGCCCTCTCCGATTCGGAGAGCGTGGCGACGGCATCGCCCTCGATGTTCGCCAGGAAGCCGGAGAAGCTGTTGCCCCCCTTGAAGTTGGCCGCCTTGAGGAACCACGAGAAGTACGCCTGGCGCAGCTCGGGGGTCCAGCCGGCCTTGAGCACGCGGAGCATCCGGGCGTAGTTGATCTGCTCCTCCTGCGTCGGCGCCTTGGCCAACGAGTCCATCGCCTTCGCGGCTACGCCGGGGTCTTGCAGGGAAACGAGCAGCTGGCAAAGCTCGGCATTCAACTCGCGCCAACGGGTCGGGAAGATCGGGTTGAACCGGGCGATCACGCGCGAGGCCGTCGCGTCATCGGGCCGGCCCATCCGGGCGAACACGACGCCGTAGACGCGGAGCAGTTCCAGCTTCTGCGCGACGGAGAGCGACTCCCAGGCGATCTGGTCGAGCGCGTCGAGGATGCGGGCCCGGAGCGCGGCATCGGGGGCGGGATCGGACGGCTTGCGGTGGACCAAGTCGCGGCCGCTCACACGGGCGAGGGCCAGCAAGGCCGTCAGCGCGGCCTCGGGATTCGGTTCCGACAGGGCCCGGTCGCGCCAGGAGGCGGGGTCCTGGAACTCGACGGCCACCCGGGCGGCGTAGCGGATGAAGCGGTCGGGATTGCCCAGATAGGGCCAGGCGGTCGCGACCGCGTTCGGGTCGGCATGCCCGTGGAAGGCTTCGAGCTTGCTCCGGAGGGCGCGCGACTCGGTGCCGGGGTCGCTCGTCTCGCGCACGGGGGCGGTGGACTCGGTGCCGGCATAGGTGACGCGATAGAGGCCCGACTGGGTCCTCCGGCCGCCGACAGCAAAGTACATCGCGCCGTCTTTTGGGTTGACCGCGATGTCGGTCAAGGGGAGCGGGGTTCCGGTAACGAACTCTTCCAGCTTGGCCTGGTACTCGGCCCCCTCCGGCGTCAAGTGGATCGCGTAGAGCTTGCCGTAGCTCCAGTCGCAGAGGAACAGGGCGGCCTGGTACTTGGCCGGGAACTTCGCGCCGAAGCCGAAGGTGACGCCGGTCGGCGAGCCGGGGCCGTTGTTGATCGTCGGCGGCAGGCTGTCGGGAAAGTAGGTCGGCCACTTGCCCGAGCCGTTGCGATAGCCGAAGTCGGAGCCGCTGTCCACCTGGCAGACGCGGGTGGGACGGTACCAGGGGAGGTTCATGTCCCACTCCATGTCAGAGTCATAGGTGAACAGATCGCCCTGGCGGTTGAACGCCAGGTCATAG
>JBKOZB010000236.1:0-4284 GCA_046744225.1 Planctomycetota bacterium
GGTGTGCGGCTGAGTATGAATAATCTGGGTTAGGTGTCTGGAATCATCAAGCAACCCCAGGATACCCAGTCCGTCGGAGTTTGCCCACTTCCTTGCTGTGGCTCCCCTTACATTTGTAGTCCGAAAGACTACTCAGAAGGCAAGTCGGGCCAGACCTCGGACATTTGTGCCTTTGGAGTGAATCTTCTCCTACCCTGCGGCGGCGCGGAGGGCCTGGCCGGCGGCGGCGACGGTGTGGTCGATGTCGGCCTCGGTGTGCGCGGCGGAGACGAACGCGGCCTCGAACTGGCTGCACGGCAGATACACGCCGCGCGCGAGCATCTCCCAGAAGAACCGGCCGAACAGCGCGGTGTCGCTGCGGCGAGCGTCGTCGTAGTCGTGGACCGGGTCGGGGTTGAAGAAGAGGGTGAGCATGCTCCCGACGCGCTGGACGACGTGGGGCACCTTCGCGTCGAACGCCGCCCGGCGCAGGCCGTCTTCGAGCCGGGCCGAGAGAGCTTCGAGCCGCTCGTACGGCGGCACGTCGCGCAAGGTCCGCAAGGTGGTCAGGCCAGCGGCCATTGCCAGGGGGTTGCCCGAGAGGGTGCCGGCCTGGTAGACCGGCCCGGCGGGCGAGACCAGGTCCATGATCCGCCCCGAAGCGCCATAGGCCGCCGCCGGCAGCCCGCCGCCGACGATCTTGCCCAGGGCCGTCAGGTCGGGCGTGATCCCGTACCGCACCTGCGCCCCGCCGAGCGCCAGGCGGAAGCCGGTCATCACCTCGTCGAAGAACAGCAGCGCGCCGTCCGTCTCGGTCAGCTCGCGGAGCCGTTCGAGGTAGCCGGGGCGCGGGGGGACGAGGCCCATGTTGCCGGCCACCGGTTCGAGCAAGACGGCCGCGATCTGGCCGGGGAAGCGGGCGAAGGCGTTGGCCACCGCCTCGATGTCGTTGAACGGGCAGAGGATCGTGTCGGCGGTCGCGCCCGGCGTCACGCCGGGGCTGTTCGGCATGCCCAGGGTCGTCGCGGCCGAGCCGGCCTGCACGAGCAAGGCATCGACGTGCCCGTGATAGTGGCCGGTCATCTTGACGATCTTCGATCGCCCCGTTGCCCCGCGCGCCAGGCGGACGGCCGACATAGTCGCCTCGGTCCCCGACGAGACGAAGCGGACCTTCTCGATCGACGGCACGGCGGCGGCGACCGCCTCGGCGATCTCGACCTCGCGGACCGTCGGCGCCCCGAAGCTGGAGCCGAGCGCCAGCGCCTCGGACACCGCCGCGCGCACGGTCGGGTGGCCGTGGCCGAGGATCATCGGGCCCCACGAACCGACGTAGTCGATGTACTGGTGTCCGTCGATATCATACAGATACGCCCCCGCGGCGCGGGCGATGAACGGCGGCTCGCCGCCAACCGCCCCGAACGCCCGCGCCGGGCTGTTCACCCCGCCCGGGATCACCCGCAGCGCGCGGGTGAATGCCTCACGGCTGCGGGGGAGCGCGTAATCGGGCCGTGACGTCGCGGGCATGTTGGCGGCGGAAGCGGTCTGGCTCATGGCGGTTCGGTTAGGTCTATTCGGTTCGAGGGTGGAGGGAAGAATCGATCGGGACGGCGGATGGCAGATGGCAGATGACAAATGGTAAATGGCAGATGGCAGATGGTAAATGAAAAATTTTCCACTTTATTTAATTTGCCATTTGTCATCTTCGATTTCCCATCACTCATTCATACATAGCCCTGCCGCAGCCAGCGGGCGGCGTCGGGGGCGTGGTAGGTCAGGATCATATCGGCGCCGGCGCGCCTGAAGCCAGTGAGGGTTTCCATCACGACCCGGCGCTCGTCGATCCAGCCCCGCGCGGCGGCGGCCTTGACCATGGCGTACTCGCCCGAGACGTTGTAGGCGGCGACGGGGACGCCGAACCTCTCCTTGACCCGGCGGACGATGTCGAGGTACGCCAGAGCGGGCTTGACCATCACAAAGTCGGCCCCCTCGGCCAGGTCGAGCGCCACCTCGCGCAGCGCCTCGTCGCCGTTGGCCGGGTCCATCTGGTAGGTCCGGCGGTCGCCGAAGGCCGGGGCGCTCTCGGCAGCATCGCGGAACGGACCGTAGTAGGCGCTGGCGAATTTGGCGGCATACGAGAGGATCGGAATGCCGGAGAACCCCGCGCCATCGAGCCCGGCGCGGATCGCCTGGACCATGCCGTCCATCATCCCCGAAGGCGCGATCACGTCGGCCCCGGCGCGGGCGTGGCTGACCGCCTGCTCGGCCAGGAGCGGCAGGGTCGCGTCGTTGTCCACGTCGAGCCGGCCGGCCTTCTCGACCAGGGGGCCGCAGTGGCCGTGGTCGGTGTACTCGCAGAAGCAGACGTCGGTCATCACGAGCAGCCCCGGCGCCTGCGCCTTGACGAGTTTGACCGCCTCCTGCACGATCCCCCCCTCGGCCGACGCCGCCGAGCCCCGCGCGTCCTTGTGCGCGGGGATGCCGAAGAGAAGGATGGCCGGAATCCCCAGCTCAGCCACCTCGGCGACCGCCTCGCCCAGCTGGTCGAGCGAGTACTGGAACTGCCCCGGCATCGAGCCGATCTCCCGGCGCAGGTTCGAGCCGTGGTAGACGAACATCGGGTAAATCAGGTCATCGACCATCAGCCGCTCCTCGCGGACCAGGTCGCGCAGCCTCGGGTGGCTGCGGAGCCGGCGCGGGCGATGGAGCAGATATCCGGCGGCGGGCTGGAACGTCATCGCGAAGGTTCCCGGGCGAACTCCAATCCAGGTCGATCCTTCAAGCTTAGCGAGACCCAGACAGGGCCGTCGAGCCTTCACCGCGCCGACGTTCTCGTCTCGGCATGTCAGTCGCCTCTCATCCTCTCTCACGATTCGAGATGGTCGCCGGCCCGAGGGCGCGGCAGGAGTTCGACCTCGCGCGCGAGGACCCGAAGACGCGCGACCGCGACGGCCGGACCCGGATCGGTCAGGGCTTGCTCCTGGCGCGTCGGCTGGTCGAGGTGGGGGCAACATTCGTCACGGTCGCCGACCAGGAATGGGACCACCACGCCCAGGACTTTTCCAGTAGCCGACGCCAGGTCCCGCCGCTCGACGCCGCCCTCGCGAGCCTGATCGAGGACCTGCACGACGCGGGCTCGCCGGGCGTGTGCTGCTCCTGGTCTGGGTCGAGTTCGGACGCACCCCGCGCATCAACGGCTCGGTCGGGCGCGACCACTGGCCCGGCGCCATGAGCGCGCTGTTGGCCGGCGGTGGCCTGAAGATGGGCCAGGTCCTCGGCGCGACGAACCGGCGGGCCGAAGCCCCCACCGAACGCGCCTTGCGTCCCGAAGACCTGCTGCATACAGTCTATGAAGTGCTCGGCATCGACGCCCACCACAAGTTCTTAAGGCGACCGGCGGGTGGAAACCTCCCCCGCCCTGAGCTATCCTGCCCGGCCGGATGATGCGAGACCCTTGGTCGATTGATCACCGCTCGACCGTCAGGCTGGGCCACCCCCATGGAAGACTCCATCGCGCGCTTCGAGGCCTTGATTCGGTCGGGAGCCCGACGGCTGACCGGACATCAACGCCGCTTGTTCCTGGCCGAGGTCGCCACCGAACTGTGCGGCGGTAACGCCCGCCAGGCCGAACGACGCTTCGGCTGGGGACGCGATACGGTCCAGACGGGATTGCACGAGCTTCATCACGGGATGCGTTGCCTGGAGAACTTCGCCGCGCGGGGCCGACAGCGTAGCGAACAGAAGGACCCTCGCTTGGCGGCCGACATTCGCGCCATCGTCGAGCCCCATACCCAGGCCGATCCGGAACTGAAGTCATCACGCCGGTACACCAACCTGTCGGCGGCCGAGGTGCGACACGCCCTGATCGACAAGGGCTATTCGAACGAGGAATTGCCCGCCGAGCGCACCCTGCGCGACATCCTCAATCGGATGAACTACCGTCTCAAGCGGATTCAGAAGGGCAAGCCGCTGAAGAAGACCAAGCAGACTGACGCGATCTTCGCCAACGTCCAGGCGGTGCAGGAGCAGGTCCGGGACGATCCCGAGACGCTGGAAATCGCGATGGACACGAAGGCGAAGGTAGCCCTGGGCGACTACGTCCGTGGGGGGAAAAACCCGGACGGACGCCGACGGTGAAGTGCCCAAGGGATGGGATCACGACCCGCCCGCCAAGGAGCGACTGGTCCCGTTCGGCATCTTGATGGTGGCCAGTGGAGCATTGATGCTCTTGTTCAGCTCGCGGGAGACGAGCGACGCCTGGGTCGATGCGTTGCAGCGGTGGTGGCAACAGATGCGGGCCAGTCTTGG
>JBKOZB010000063.1:0-7939 GCA_046744225.1 Planctomycetota bacterium
GGGCGTGCTCCGCACGCCGCCTTCGATCCAAGCTGTTCGGCGACACCGAGTCCGGGTGCGAAGACGGCGTGCGGAGCACGCCCTACGAGACTCGATGACCACCAGGAAACCGACCTGAGCCTTCTTTCTTTGAGTCCTTTGTGCCTTTGTGGTGAATCTTCTGCATCAATTTCGGAGGCTCGATAGCGGGGCGGGGATGCGCCCGCCGTGGCGGACGAAGGTCGCGGAGCCCCCGGCAGCGTGGATCGGGACGATGGCCATCTCGCCGAAGAGGCCGCCGAAGACGGCGCGCTCGCCCGCGACCTTGCCGGGGACGGGGATAATCCGGACGGCGGTCGTCTTGTGGTTGACGACGCCGATGGCCACCTCGTCGGCGATGAGGGCCGCGAGCGTCTCGGCGTCGATCTCGCCCGGCACGGCGATCATGTCGAGCCCGACCGAGCAGACGGCGGTCATCGCTTCGAGCTTGGCCAGGGTCAGGTCGCCGTCCGCGACCGCCTTGGCCAGGGCAGCGTCCTCGCTGACGGCGACGAAGGCGCCGGAGAGTCCGCCGACGGACGACGAGGCGAAACTCCCCCCCTTCTTGACCGCGTCGTTCAAGAGCGCCAGGGCGGCCGTCGAGCCGGGCGCGCCGATCCGGACGACGCCCATCGCCTGGAGGATCTCGCCGACGCTGTCGCCGACCTGGGGGGTTGGGGCGAGCGACAGGTCGACGATCCCGAACGCCACGCCGAGCCGGGCGGCGACCTCGCGGCCGATCAGCTCGCCGACGCGGGTGACGCGGAAGGCTGTGCTCTTGATCTCCTCGGCGATGTCACCCAGGGTCGGGCGGACGGAGGCATGGGCCAGCAGGTCCTCGAGCGCCGCCTTGACGACCCCGGGCCCGCTGACGCCGATGTTGATGACGCAGTCGGGCTCGCCCACGCCGTGGAAGGCGCCCGCCATGAACGGGTTGTCGGTCGGCGCGTTGGCGAAGATGACGAGCTTGGCGCAGCCGAAGCCGTCGTGCGCGCGGGTCCGCTCGGCCGTCTCCTTCAGGACGTGCCCCAGCGCGAGGGTCGCGTCCATGTTGATGCCGGCCGCCGTCGTCCCCACGTTGACCGACGCGCAGACGCGCTGGGTCTCCGAGAGGACCGTGGGCAAGGTCTCGATCAGCCGGCGGTCCCCTTCCGTCCACCCCTTCTGCACCAGCGCGGTGAACCCGCCGACGAGGTCCACGTCGACCTCGGCGGCGACCTCGTCAAGCGTCCGGGCGACCGCCAGGTAGCCCTCGGCCGAGTGGCCGGCGGCCACCATTGCGATCGGGCTGACCGCGATCCGCCGGTTGACGATCGGGATGCCGTAGCGACCCTCCACCTCATGGCAGACCGCGCGGAGCCGGCCGGCGAACGCCAGCAGCCGCTCGCGAATCCGGGCGCAGAGCACCGCAAGCTCGGGCGCGGCGCAGGGCTGAAGGTCGATGCCCATCGTCACCGTCCGGACGTCGAGCTTGTGCTGCCGGATCATCCCCAGGGTGGCCAGGACGTCCTCAGTGCGGTACAACGGCGTCTCCTTGCTTCAGGACGGGCCCGACCCGCACCGGCCTGGGCTCGGACGTGGCGAGAAAGATGTTTTCGTGCTGGACGTAGGCTTCGAGCCCGTGGTCGCGCCCGAACCGCTCCAGCTCGGCTCGGATCATCCCCGGGGTCAGGTCGTGGGGGAGGAACGCCTCCATCACCAGCGCGAACCGCGACCCATCGACCCGCGCGTGCAGATCGACGATGTTCACCCCGTGCGCGGCCAGGCAGCCGGCGATCCCGTGGATGTTGCCGGGGCGGTCGTCGCCCAGGACGGTCAGGATGAACCGCTCGCCGTTGGCGACCGGGGGCTGCAAGCTCCCGTCGCTCGCCTCGATCACCGCGACGGTCAGGTCGAACCGCTTCCCCCGCTCGGTGATCGCCTCGATCAAGGCCCGCCGGTCGCACGGCTCGGGGAACTCGACCGCCAGGATGATCGTGAAATACCCGCGCATCACCGTCTGGCTCAGTTCGAGGATATTCCCCCCCTGGTCGCGCAGGGTGCCCGCCACGGAATAGACGATCCCTACGCGATCCGCCGCCGTGACCGTCACGATATAGGTGTGCATTCCTGAACCAAATGTCTCGTTTGTTCACTGAATCAAGGGCGCGGGCCGCCTCCCGCCGCGACCGCCAGGGCGATCCAGCCGACGAGGAACAAGATGCCGCCGAACGGCGTGATCGCCCCGAGCTTGGTGTAGCCGGTCACCGCCAGGGCGTACAAGCTCCCCGAGAAGAGAAGGATGCCCACCAGGAACGACCACCCCGCGACCGAGAGCGCCGGCCCCGGGCGCCCCGCCAGCGCCAGGAGGCCCACGGCCAACAGCGCCAGGGCATGATACAGATGGTACTCGGTGGCCGTGTGAAAGGTCGCGGTCGTGCCCAGCGTTTGCAGCTTTTCCTTCAGGCCGTGCGCCCCGAACGCCCCCAGGCCCACACCCAGGCACCCGAAGAGCGCACCGATCCGCACCCAGACCCATCCCAACATCACCGCCTCCTTTCATCACTAGGACAACCCCATCGTACCCTCCTCAAGGAGGATAAACCGGAACGGTGCCGATCGACAGGGGGCGGCCTTCGGTTCAGGTCATGACGCGCCCGGGCGCGGGGGCAGCCTCGTGGGGCAAGATCAGAGCCCGCGCCTCGGCCGCCAGGAAGAGCGAGCCGGTCACGCAGATCAGGCCGTCGCGCGGCGAGAGTCGCCGCGCGACCGCCAGCGCCTCAGTCGGGTCGGCGGCGGTCCAAGTCGATCGGCCGTCGATTTCCAGGACCGCGCGGGCGACGTCCTCCGGCGGGACCGAGCGCGGGTTCTCGACGTAGCGGGTCGCGACCAGGGTCTCGAAGCACGGCAGCAAGGCCCGGAGCTGCCCGCGCAGGTCCTTGTCGCGCGTCGTGCCGAAGACGAGGGTGCGGCAGGTCGGCGGGAAGCACGTCCGCAGGGTCTCGGCCAGCGCCTCGGCCGAGGCGACGTTGTGCGCGCCGTCGATGACGAGCCAGGGCGACTCGCCCAGAATCTCGACCCGCGCCGGCCAGCGCAAGCCCGCGAACCCGCGCACCACCGCCTCTCGAGCGACGTCCAGCCCTTGCTCGGCGAGCGCATCGAGGCAGGCGAGTGCCACCGCGGCGTTGTGGGCCTGGTGGGCGCCGAGCAGGGGGAGTTCGAGCGTGCCCCAGTCCGTCCGCCAAGTCTGCACGGCGATGCACCCGGCCGTGGGTCGAGTCAATGGAGCCGCGGGCGGTTGATAGTGATAATCGAAGTCGCTCCCCAGCTCGCGGAGCGGGCAGCATCGGCTCCGGGCGATGCGCTCGATCGCGGCGCGGGCGGCGGGGGGGCGGACACCGCTGACGGCGGGCCGGCCCCGCTTGAGGATGCCAGCCTTCTCCGTCGCGATCGCTTCCAGGGTCGTCCCGAGCTGCCGGGTGTGGTCGAACGAAATCGTCGTCAGGACCGAGAGGGCCGGGCGGACCACGTTGGTCGAGTCGAGCCGCCCCCCCAGGCCGACCTCCAGCACCACCGCCCCCGCCTGCCGCCGGGCGAAGTGGAGCAGGCCCATCGCGGTCGTGATCTCGAAGAACGTCGGGCCGCGCTGCTCGTGGCTCGCCTCGCGCGCGTCGAGTTCGACGACGGCCGGTCGGACCGCCTCGGTCAGCGCGATCAGCTCCTCGGGCGTCGCCGCGCGGCCGTCGAGGCTGAACCGCTCCTCCAGCCGGTGCAGGTGAGGTGAGCAGTACAGGCCCGTCCGCACGCCCGAGGCGCTCAGCGCGGCGGCGATCATCGCCGACGTGGACCCTTTCCCCTTCGTCCCCGCCACGTGGACGATCCGGAGCGCCCGGTCCGGGTCGCCCAGCCGCCGGAGCAGCCGAAGCATCCGGCCGATCCGCAGCTCGGTCGGGGTCCTCGGCATGCCAAGCTGCTCGTAATTGAGCCGGCTGTAGAGGAAGTCCAGGCTTTCTTGATAGTCGTCAAGCATGGAGGACAGGCGGAACGCGCCTCGCTCGGGTTCCGGAAATGAAGTGGAGAGGAATAACGTGGGATGGGTCGAACTGGGCGGCCCTCAACCAGCCAGGTCGGAGGCTACCACGCTCTCGGAGAGAATTTCCCGGACGCGCCGGCAGAGCTCGACCAGCGAGAGGCTCTTGACCCAGTAGTCGATCGCGCCCACCGAGAAGCCCTCCAGCCGGGTGTCGGAGTCGCCGAAGTTCGAGAGCAGGACCACCTTCATCGTGCCCGAGAGCGGGTCGTGTCGCAGGAGGTCGAGGACTTCGAGCCCATTGAGCACGGGCATCCAGACGTCGAGGATCAACAGCGCCGGCCGGTGCGCCGCGACCATCGCGAGCGCTTCGCGCCCGTCGGCGGCCTCCCAGACCTCGAACCCTGCCTGGCGGAGGCAGGTCGCATAGATGGTCCGGAGATCGGCCTCATCATCGGCCAGGACGATGGTCGCACCCACGCTCGCAGTCCTCGGCCCGGTTGCAGGCGTCTCTCCGCCCGGAGAGGCGCGTTGCCTCCGGTGAAAAGGGAATTATTCTAACTTACCCCGAAACGGCCTCCGGCTGCCATCTCAGTCACCTGGCTTTCTTATCGGCGTAGTCTTGGTGAGGCGATCAATCCCGGCTTGACGCCCGGCGCGGGGCCGGTACGCTGTGCGGCGGAGATTCTCGTATCCGTGGTCAGAGAGGACCTCGGCACATGGCCCACGACTTGATCCGACGTGTCGAGACCCTGGGGCATCCCCGCATCCTCGCCGTCGGCGACCTGATCCTTGACCGCTACGTCTGGGGCTACGCCGAGCGGATCAGCCAGGAGGCGCCGGTCCCCTTGCTTCGTGCCGACCATCGCGAGCACCGGCTCGGCGGCGCGGCGAGCGTCGCCACGATGCTCCGCTCCCTCGGCGTCGAGGTTCGCCTGATCGGAGGCGTCGGCCGCGACGGCGAGGGCCTGCTCGTCCGCCAGCTCCTGGCCGACCTGGCGATCGACGACCGGCTCGTCGCGACCCTCGACGACCGGCCGACAACGCTCAAGGAGCGGTACATCGGCCGGGCGCAGGATCGGCATCCCCAGCAGATGATTCGCGTCGATTACGAGACCCGCGACCCGATTCCCGAGAAAGTCGAGTCGGCCCTGATCGCGCGACTGTCCGAGGCCGTGGCGCAGGCCGACATCGTCCTGATCTCCGACTATGACAAGGGCATCTGCACTCCGCGCCTGCTCCGCGCCCTGATCGACGCCGCCCGGTCGGCGGGGGTCCGCGTGATCGCCGACCCGATCCGCGGGAACGATTATTCGCGCTACCGGGGGGTCCACTGCATGACCCCCAACCGGCTCGAGGCGCAACTGGCCACCGGCCTGACGATCGCCCGGCCCGAGGACGCCCTGGTGGTCGGCCGGCGCCTGGTCGAGACCCTGGGCATGGAGGCGGTGCTCGTGACGCTCGACCGCGACGGCATGGCCCTGGTCCGCGCCGATGGCCGCGCCGAGTTGGTCCCCACCCGTCCGCGCCAGGTCTACGATATTACGGGCGCGGGCGACATGGTCCTGTCGGTCATCGGCCTCTGCCTGGCCAGCGGCGGCGATTACGACGAGGCGGCCGCGCTGGGGAACATCGCCGGCGGTCTTGAGGTCGAGAAGATCGGCGTCGCGCCCCTGACCCGCGAGGAGATCCTTCGCGACCTGATCGTCCACCACCGCCCCGAGGCGCTCAAGCGGCTCGACCGCGAGGCCCTGAAGCGCGAGGTGGACCGACTCCGCCGCCTCGGGCAAAAGATCGTCTTCACCAATGGCTGCTTCGACCTGCTCCACGTCGGGCACGTCCGACTGTTGCGGCAGGCCGCCGCGCTGGGCGACTTCCTCATCATCGGCCTGAACTCCGACGCGAGCGTGCGGCGTCTCAAAGGCCCGACCCGGCCGCTCAACAACGAGGGGTGCCGCGCCGAGCTGCTGGCGGCCCTGGAGTGCGTCGATGCCGTGACCGTTTTCGAGGAGGACACGCCCCTGGCTCTGATCAAGGCGATCGCGCCCGACGTGCTGGTCAAGGGGGGCGACTACCGGCCCGAGGAGGTCGTCGGCCGCGCCGAGGTCGAGGCGGCGGGAGGCCGGCTTGTCCTGATCCCGCTGGTCGAGGGGCACTCGACGACGAGCCTGGTCCACCGCGCCGCCGAGCGGACTGTCACCGTGCATCCACCCGAGCCCCCACCTCCGACACCGATCATCCGGACGGCCGGGACCGCCCGATCGCCCCTTTCCTGAAGAATTATTCAAAGCCGTTCAAGCCGTCCCCTCCGACGGACCGATCAAACAGATAGCTCGTGAGCGGAGCCGAGGGAACCGGCGTGGCGCTCGCAACCGGAGCAACGCTCAACGGCCGACTCGCCTCGGAAACGATCGGGGCGAAGAGGAGCCGTTGAGGACCAGGCAGGAGGCAGGGGAGGCCAGGTTTCATGACTCGCCCTCGTCCGGGGATCGGGTCCGAGCTTCTCCCGGTCGCGTTGATTTTGGTCTGCCTGACCGGCACCTGGTTCCTGATCATTGCGATGCACCGGCGCGGGGCGATCGCGCCCATGCCGGCCCCCACCGTTCTACCCGCTCCGGTCCCGGCCCCCGCTCCCACCCCGGTTGCGGTCGCCTCGCCTCCGGCCCCCGTCGAGCCTCCGCCGCCTCCCCCTCGGAAACCGCGTCCCATTCCGCCTCCGCCTGAGGATCCGACCAAGAAGGCTCTGGCGCGACTGGCCATGGCCCAGGCCGAGCAGATCTTGGAGGCCCAGCGTGCCGACCGACGGGCCGAGGCGCTCGAAAAGGCAAGGCAGGCCGCGGTGGCCGATTCCGAGCGCTGGAAGCAGCGCGAGATGCTAGTCAAGACTCAGATCGACGCCCTGGCCGAGCGCGCCCAGCGGCTCGAAAGCGAGGGCGACGCCCTGGCCCTGGAGCGCGACGTGCTGGCCCACGAGCGCGATGCAGCGAAGGCGGCCTTGGCCAAGGCCCGGACGCGCACCAGCTACGCCGTCCTGCCGCACAAGGGGCCGAACGGCACCTGGCGCCGGCCGATCATCATCGAGTGCCGCAACGGCGCCGCCACGCTCCAGCCGCACGGGCCGACCTTCTCGCTGGTCGAGATGTCGGGCCTCCTCGGCGTCCGCTCCGCCCCGATCGTCGCCGCGGTCGCCAAAGAGCTGATCAAGGCCCAGGCGACCTCCACGCCCGACGGCGCCCCGGCCGTCCCGTACATCTTCTTCGTCGTCCGGCCCGACGGCATCCGGCCTTACTACGAGGCGCGGGGACGCCTCGAACCGCTCGGCGTCGCTTTCGGTTACGAGCTGGTCGAGCAGGACTGGGAGATCGACTATCCCGACCTCGACAGCCTCGAAGAATGGGACGGCGCGCCGCCACGACCCAGCACGAGCCCCCCGGTCGCGAACGCGGTCGATTCGGTCTGGCCTACAGCCCGGCCTCGCCGCGAGGGGGACAACTCCGTCGAGTCGTTCGTCTGGCCGACCCAGCCCGCCGCCGTTCCCGGCGCGGACCTCGACGCCCTTCCGGGACTGGTCGGATCGGGATCGGGGACGGGAACGGGTCAGGGCGGGCGGACCGGCCGTGATCCCGACGACGGGTTGGGTGGGAACGCCTTCGCCCGCGATGGCCTCGGGATCGGCGGCCACGGGGTCGATCCACTCAGCGAGCCCTTCCCCAATCCCGGCCCCGGCCAGCCGGGCGGGATGCCCGACAGCCCGGGCGTGGCTCCTCGCGGATCTGGTCCTGGTGGGATGCCCAACAGCCCGGGCGCGGTTCCTCGGGGACTTGGTCCAGGTGGGCTGCCCGGCGGTGGGCCCGGCCTGAGGCCCATCGGGCCCGACGGCCTGCTGAGCCTGGAAGATCCCTCGGGGACGGG
>JBKOZB010000089.1:0-17954 GCA_046744225.1 Planctomycetota bacterium
CTGCTGAAACTGTCCGCGCTTGTCCACCCTCGCTGAGAAAGTCCCGATACATGGTGACCCACCCTGATCGCAACTCTCGGGTGGCACATCGATTGTGCCGATCACTCCGTCCGGTGCCAGGTTACGAAACATAGAAAGCTAATGCCAGACACCACCTGCGCCGCCGGGTGCGCGTGCCAGGGCCTTCGCACGGCGTTGACGCTCCCGGCTTTCACGAAGAATCGTTCCACGGCCCGCTCCCGGTATGTTAGGCTCAATGGTCGCGAGTGGACCCGACCGACGCAAGACCCTCTCGACGCGAGCATCCCGATGAGCGACGCCCCAACGAACATCCGCGCACTTCAGGCGGAGCAGATCCTGGAATTGACCTGGGAGGACGGCAAGGTCGCTCGGCTCCCCTACCGCTTCATGCGAAGCGAGTGCCCGTGCGCCACTTGCCGCGATGAGTGGACCGGCGAGCGGATCCTCGACCCGGCCTCGATCCGCCCCGACCTGAAGCTCGAAGGGATGGAGCCGATCGGCAACTACGCCGTCCGGCTCGCCTGGAACGACGGGCACGGCTCGGGGCTCTACACCTGGGAGATGCTGCAACGGCTCACCCGCGAGTGCCCACCCATGCGTCGCTCGCCCGAATAAAACCCTGCGTGGCACACTCTGTCGCGCGGCGATCTCGCGCCGGAGCGCGGCCACGTCCAGCCGGATCGCCGAGATCCGGAAAGCCTGACCCGTGGCCGACCGACCCCAACTGACCGTCGCGATCCCGACCTTTCACGGCGCGCGGCACCTGACCAACGCCTTGCGGAGCATCCTGGCGCAGGCCGGCGCGGTCTTCGAGCTGCTGATCTCCGACGACCGCTCCGACGACGAAACCGTCGCCATCGCTCGCGCCGAGGCCGGCGACCGCGCCCGGATCATCGTCAACTCCGAGCGGCTCGGCCTGGCCGGCAACTGGAACCAGTGCGTCGCGCTGAGCCGGACGCCGCTGGTCGCCATCTTCCATCAAGACGACACGATGCGCGCCGGCCACCTCGCCGCCCATGCGGCGGCGCTCGCGGCCGACCCGCAGATAGGCCTGGTCGCCAGCGCGGCCGACGTGATCGATGCCGAGGGGCGCGACCTGCCCGAGTTGGTCGTCGGGCGGGGCGGTCTGGGTCCGAGCGACCGCATCTTCGGGCCTGGCGAGGCCGTTGCCGCACTGGCGACGGAGAATCCGCTCCGCTGCTCGGCGGTCTCGCTCCGCGTGGCGGCGCACGCCGACATCGGCGGCTTCGACCCGTCGTTCCGCTACGTGGTGGACTGGGAGGCCTGGCTCCGGATCGCCCGCCGCTGGGCCCTCGCCTGGCTCGCCCGGCCGACCGTCGCGATCCGCTGGCACCCTGCGAGCGCGACCCACCGCTTCAAGACCGGTACGGCCGACCTCGACGAGACCGCCCGACTCGTCGAGGCCCTCTTCACCCACGATGGCCCGCGCTGGCCCGATGCGCCCCAACTCCGCCGCGCCGCCGACCGCCGGCTCGCCCGCGCCTTCTTGAACCGGGCCCACGACGCCCTCAAATCGGGCGACCCGACCCTCGCTCGCCGCTGCCTGACGCGCGCCCTGGCCCTCCGCAAGGGCCTCCTCGCCACGATCGCGGCCGACCCGAGGCTCGCCGTCCAGATGGCCGCGCTGGCCGTTGCTCCCGAGATGGCGGCGCGGTGGTTCGCGCTAGATGTCAAATCTTGAACAGATCTTCCACGAGGCACTGGAAGCCGGGCAAAACGTCCTCGCCGTCGAGCGTGTCGCTCGCCTGGAGGAGCAACCACGGTCGATTGGCCCGATAGACCTGGACGTCGCGCGCGTAGGGGTTGATGACCCAGACCAGGTGGACACCCGCGGCGAGGAAGTCCTGGGCCTTGATCGAAACGTCCACCGCCCTGTCGTTCGGAGAGATCACCTCGACCACGAGGTCGGGCGCGACCTTGCCGTGACCATCGTCCGCGCCCTTCTCGGGGAGCCACTGCCGACTCGTGAACGAGACGTCGGGAATGCGAACCTTGTCGGGATCGTCAGGGAAGATCTGGTAGCTGCCCTGGGCGCCGTTCATAAAGCCGAGTCGATGTTCATCAACGAAATTGCCCACCATTCTTCCTACGCGGAACGCGACAGCATCGGAGAGTTGCCCCATCGGCTCCCTTTCCACCAGTTGACCGTCGATCAACTCGGGCATGGGTCGATCGGTGATCTCCAGCAGGTCCTCGGGCTTGTAGCGGGTGGTGGTCGCCATCGGTCGAACCTCACCTTGTTCGAGGCCGTAGAATAGCGCAATAATAGCAAGTTGAAGCCCGTTCATCTATGGCGGAAGGCCGTTGGCCATCATGACGAGTCTCGAGATCATCGACCCACCCCCCTGCTCCGCGCGGCAGGCGGAAGCCAACGTGGCGCCGACGCAACTGCCGGTGCTGCCGCTGGTCCCCTTGGCGTTGCCACACCTGCCCGCGACGCGCGCCGAGATGGACGCGCGGGGTTGGGATTGCGTCGATGTCGTGTTCGTCACGGGCGACGCCTACGTCGATCACCCGGCGTTCGCGATGGCGATCCTCGGGCGGGTCCTGGAGGCGGCCGGGTTCCGCGTGGCGATCTTGAGCCAGCCCGACTGGCGGAGCGTCGACCCCTGGAGGCAGTTCGGCCGTCCGCGCCTGTTCTTTGGCATCAGCGCCGGGAACATGGACAGCATGATCAACCACTACACCGCCAACAAGAAGGTCCGCAACGACGATGCCTACAGCCCCGGCGGGCGGATCAGCCTGCGGCCCGACCGCGCCACGCTGCCTTACTGCCAGCGGGCGCGCGAGGCGTTCCCCGGCGTGCCGGTGATCGCCGGCGGGGTCGAGGCGTCGCTGCGGCGGCTGGCCCACTACGACTACTGGAGCGACACGGTCAAGCGCTCGATCGTCCTCGACGCCAAGGCGGATCTCGTCGTCTTCGGCATGGGCGAGCAGCCGATCGTCGAGATCGCCCGCCGTCTCGCCGACGGCCAGACGGTGCGCGACCTCCGCGCGATGCGCGGGGTGGCCTACGCGCTCGGGGCCAAGGAGGAGCCGCCGGCCGACGCGATCGTGCTGCCGTCGTTCGAGGAGGTCAAGGCCGACAAGCGGACGTTCGCCCAGGCCACGAAGATCATCCACCAGGAGACCAACCCGCTCAACGCCCGGCGGCTGGTGCAGTACCACGACCGCCAAGCGGTCGTCGTCAATCCCCCTTCCTTGCCGATCAGCCAGGAGGACATGGACCGCGTCTACGGCCTCCCCTACACGCGCAAGCCGCACCCGATGTACCGGGGGGAGAAGATCCCCGCGTTCGAGGCGGTCAAGGACTCGGTGACGCTCATGCGTGGCTGCTTCGGCGGCTGCACGTTTTGCAGCATCACCGCGCACCAGGGGCGGATCATCCAGTCGCGCTCGCAGGAGTCGGTCCTGACCGAGTTGCGCCGGCTGGGCCAGGACCCGAACTTCTCGGGCGTCGTCTCCGACATCGGCGGGCCGACCGCCAACATGTACCAGATGCGCTGCACGCGGCCCGAGATCGAGGCCAAATGCAAACGACTTTCATGCGTCCACCCGAAGGTCTGCAAGCTGCTGGGGACCGACCACGGCCCGCTCGTCGAACTGATGCGCCGGAGCCGCGAGGTCCCCGGCGTCGACAAGGTGCTCGTCGCCTCGGGCGTCCGGATGGACCTGGCGCAGCAGTCACCCGAATACCTCGAAGAGCTGGCCGCGCACCATGTCGGCGGACACCTCAAAGTGGCCCCCGAGCACACCGACCCCGAGGTGCTCAAGCGGATGAAGAAGCCCGAGATCAACGACTACGAGTCGTTCGACCGGGCCTTCCTCGCGGCGAGCCAGCGGGCGGGGAAGACGCAGTACACGGTCCCCTACTTCATCGCGTCGCACCCCGGCAGCGACCTGAACGCGATGATCGACCTGGCCCTCTTCCTTAAGCGGAACGGCTACCGGCCCGACCAGGTGCAGGACTTCATCCCCGCGCCGTTCGACATCGCCACCTGCATGTATTACACCGGGCTCGACCCGCACACGGGCGAAGAGGTTTACACGGCCAGACATTTGCGCGACCGCAAGCTCCAGCGGGCCTTGCTCCAGTTCTTCAAGCCCGAGAACTATTTCGAGGTCCGCCAGGCGCTCCTGCAGGCCGGCCGGCACGATCTGATCGGCTCGGGCTGCGACGCCCTAATCCCGGCCCACCCGCCCAAGGCCGCGCTCCGGGCGCGAATGGAGCGGGCCAACCGCGCGCTGGACGAAGGGCGGTTCGTGCACACAATCCCGAGCCCGGCGACGACCGCGGCCGAGCCGCCCCGGCCCCCGAAGAAAAAACCTTCGGCGGGCTATCGGCCCGGCCGGAAAACGGCCCGGCGGCGACCGCGGTGAGCATCTTGGCGAGGGGCGTGAAACGGACCAAACCACGACGCGCCGCTCGTGGCCGAGTGCGAACCCACGGGCCCTCACCCGATGATTCGGAGGACGGATGGTGACGACAGACCAGCTCAAGACCGCACACGAGATGCGGCCGTTTCGGCCTTTCACGATTCACACCGCGGACGGGGTCGCCCACCATATCCCGCATCCCGAGTTCCTGGCCTACAAGCCCGGCTCGCGGACCTGCATCGCCACCAACCTCGCCGACGACGGGCATACGATCATCGATCTCTTACTCGTGACCCGGATCACGGTCGAGCCCGAACCGGCGCCCAAATGAGCTGATGATGATTTTTCGCGATCCGACCTTGTGACGTGGCCCCGATGAACCGACGCCCCAACCGCCCGACCTCGCGCCCTCGACCGAAGCCCAGCCCCCGCAAGTTCCCCAAGGGCCTGGCCCGGCCGGCTCAAGGGCCACAGGGACAGCCCGAGATCGAGCCACGAATCGCGCCGGGCCGGCGGTCGCCGTCGAGCCCCGCGCCGGTCGCGGCAACACCATCCCGGCACGAGGGGACCCACGTCGCCTCACTTGAGATGCTGGCCGAGTCGACCGTCGCGATCGCGCGCCAGGTCGAGCGGATCGTGCTGGACGAGAAGAAGCGGGCCGACCGGGCGCTGGCGTTTGCCCTGCGCGGCCGGCGCGACCTGGCGGCGCCCGACCATCGGTTCATCAGCCAGGCGGTCTTCGCGCTCTTCCGCTGGCGGGGCTGGATCGAGCCCTTGCGCCTCCCTCGCGACGAGGCGCGGCTCTTGCTCGCCTGGCTGCTCGACGCTCCGCACGTCCACCCGGTCTGCCGGGCCTGGGCCGGGGCGATCGGCCGCGACCCGAGCCGTCTCGTGGCCCTGGGCGACGCGCCGAGCTGGACGGCGCGGGCTGAGGGCCTCAAGCGCTGGCTCGGCGGCCGCGCCGTCACGGCCGACCCCTGGCGGCTCTTCCCCGACTGGCTCCGCGAGCACCTGCCCCTGCCGCCGGGAGGCGGCTCGCCCAAGCTGAAGTACCTCGAACTGCTGAACACCTTGCAGACCCGCCCGCCCCTCTGGGTCCGCGCGCAGGGGCCGGACGAGAAGGCGACCTGGGCCGAGCTGGCCGAACTGGGCGTCAAGCCCTGGGTCCACCGCCGCGTCAACCGGGCGGCCAAGCTGCCGGTCAATGCCGATCTTTACCACCTCGCCCCGTTCCTGCGCGGTGAGCTGGAGATCCAGGACCTCGCCTCGCAGGCGGTGGGCCTGGCGTGCGATCCCGACCCCGGCGAGCGCTGGTGGGACGCCTGCGCTGGCGCCGGTGGCAAGGCGCTCCACCTGGCCGCCTTGATGCGAGGGAAAGGGGTCGTCGTCGCCACCGACACCCACCCCGGACGGCTCAAGGAGACGGTCCGTCGCGCCCGTCGCAGCCCGTTCCGCAATCTGACGACGAAGGAGTGGGACGGCCACCACGTCGTGGGCAAGCCACGCAGTTTCGACGGGGTCCTGATCGATGCCCCCTGCTCAGCCATCGGCACCTGGCGGCGCAACCCTGACGCGCGCTGGACGCTCGATCGCCAGGCGGTCCCGCGCCTGGCCGAGCTGCAAAGGGACCTCCTCCGTGCCGCGTCGCTCGGCGTCCGACCCGGTGGCACGATCGTCTATTCGGTCTGCACCCTGACACCCGCCGAGACCCTCGGCGTCGTCCGCGCGTTCCTCGACGCCCACCCCGAGTTCCAGCTCGACCCCTTCCCCCACCCCTTCACCGACGCCCCGACCGACGGCACGCTCCTGATCTGGCCCCAGGACGCCGACACCGACGCGATGTTCGTCGCGCGGATGGTCCGCGCTGGGGCTGAATGACGCGCCGCAGGGCGATCGGGTAAAATGTCGCTGAGACGTCGGACGACTTTCTCCCCGAACCCCAGGAGATCCGACCCATGTGCGCCGTGGCCGACAAACCCAAGCTCTCGCCCGATGATCTGCTCGCGCTACCGGACGAGAAGAGCTACGAACTGATTGACGGCGAACTTGTGGAGAGGAACATGGGAGCGCTGTCGAGCTGGGTTGCGGGGCAGGTTCACAACTTCCTCAATCAGCACTGCCAGGCAAACCGGCTCGGCTGGATCTTCCCCGCCGACATGGGATATCAATGTTTCCCCGACTCGCCGAAGACCGTCCGCAAACCCGACGTGTCATTCGTCCGGCAGAACCGTCTTCCCGGCGGACAGCTTCCCGACGGCTGGATCACCTTCGCGCCCGATCTGGCAGTCGAGGTCATCTCGCCGAACGACTTGGCCTACGAGGTCGATGAGAAGATCGAAGCCTATCTCAAAGTCGGCGTTCGTCTCGTCTGGGTCATCAATCCCCATACCCGCACGGTCGATATTCACAGCCCCGATGGGCCGAGGGGGCGACTGCGCGAGGGGGACGAACTTTCCGGCGAGGAGGTTATTCCCGGCTTCCGCTGCCCCGTCACGGCGATCTTCCCGGCCCCGAGCCCGACCACGTGCGAATCCACCCGCGAATAGATCGACCGATCAGCGAGCCCCCTCGATGGCGATGGCCTCGAGGATCGGATCGGGCTGTGCGACGGCCGCGTCGGCGGCGAGACGCGAGACGCGCCCGACCGGGGCGGGGAAGAGGCCGAGGATCACCGAGAGCCCCGCGCAGGCCGCGACCGCCGCGACGGTCGGCCAGCCCGGCCGGGGCGCGAGCGGCGCCGTCGCCGGGGCCGGGCGGAGGTACATGACGACCACGATCCGCAGGTAGTAATACGCCCCCACCGCCGAGTTCAAGACGCCGATGATCGCGAGCCACTGGAACATCCGGGCATCGCTGCCGTGGCTCGCGGAGAAGGCGGAGGCGAACAGCTCGAACTTGCCCCAGAAGCCCGCGAACGGAGGAATCCCCGCCAGGCTGAAGAGGCAGACCGCCATCGCCAGGGCCGCGACCGGACGGGTCCGTCCCAGGCCGGCGAGGTCGTCCACCGTCTCGACCACCCGCTCGGGCCTGCTCAAGAGCACGATCACGCCGAACGCCCCGAGCGTCATCAGAGCGTAGGCGACGAGATAGAACAGCATCCCCTCGGTGCCGAGGTAGAGGTACCGGCCTTCAACCCCCGGCTCGTTGCGGAAGGCGACCGCGACGCCGATCAGCAGGTAACCGGCGTGCGCGATCGACGAATAAGCGAGCAGCCGCTTGAGGTTCTCCTGCGTCAGGGCGACGGTGTTCCCCAGCGTCATCGTGATCACGGCCATGATCCAGGCGACCATCACCGCCTTGTTGCCGAGCGGGCTCTCGGGCCCCGCCGCCGCGACGATCGCCGTCAAGGTCCGCACGATCGCCAGAAAGCCAATCGCCTTCGGGATCCAGGCCAGGAGCGCCGCGACGACCGTCGGCGACCCTTGATACACGTCGGGTGCGTAGAAGTGGAACGGCACGGCCGCGACCCGGAACCCGAGCCCGGCCATGATGAAGACGATCGCGATCAGGGCCAGTTGCGGCTGCGGCACGTTCGGCACGTAGTGCGCCAGGTAGGCCAGCGCCTTCAGGTTGGTGATTCCGGTCAGGCCGTACAGGTACGTCAGCCCGAAGAGCAACAGCCCGGACGAGAAGATGCTCAGGAAGAAGTACTTGGTGGCCGCCTCCTGTGTCGAGGCGTTCCGCCGCGGGAGGTAGAGGAGCAGGTAGGTCGGGATGCTCACCAGTTCGAGCCCGACGAAGAGGAACACCATCTCGTTGGCCGCCGCGACGAGCATCGAGCCGGCGTCAATCATCAGGAACGTGCCGAAGAACTCGGCCGCGCGGGCGTCGTCCACCTGGTCATGCGCCAGGGCCAGGAGCACCAGGCCGCTCAGCACGAACACGACCCGCGCCCAGAACGAGAACGCGTCGTTCAGGGCGACCGCCGTATAGAGGTCGGTCGTCCGGTCGTGGAGGGCAAACAGGGCGACGAAGGCCGCGACCAGCGCCAGGGCGCTCGCCGCGCACCAAACGCGCCGGGGGAGCCGGACGAACGGCCCGGCCGTCATCATCACGGTCGCCGCCAGCAGGAGGAGCGATTCCGGCACCAGGATCAGCAACGTCTGCCGGGTGACTTCGAAGGCGCTGGTGAGCATCATCGACGACGGCCCTTGGCTTGGAGGCAAGAGTGGACACGAGGGGTTTCAATCGTCGGAGGATTCCGTCTCTGGACCTGCGACCTCGATCCCGATCTTCTTGAGGCAACTCGAAGGCGGCACATCCGGGTCGTCCTCGGAGTCGACCGGCTCGGGATTCGGGGCCGCGACCGACGTCCGCAGCACGACCGGCGCCGACCCCGCGCCGGGGGCCGAGAACCGCGCCGCGATCGGCGTGACGGCCGGCTTGATCCGGTCGAAGAAAGGCCGCGGGTAGACGCCGATCACGACGACGAAGACCATCAGCACCGTCAGCCCGGTGATCTCGTGCCAGCCCATCGGCCGGATGACGGCCGGCGCGTGACCGGCCTCGGTGATCTCGTGCTCGGCGTGGCCGAGCGGCTCGCGGAGCGGCCCGAAGATCACCTGCTGGACCATCCAGAGCAGGTAATAGGCCCCGAGGATCATGCCGGTCGCCCCCAGCACGGCCGCCCCCGGGTTCCGCTCGAACATCCCGGTCAGGATCGGGAACTCGCCGACGAACCCATTCAGCCCCGGCACCGCCGCCGAGCCCAGCGACGTCAGGATCAGGAAGAACGCGAACAACGGGAGCCGTTCCCAAAGACCGCTCAGCTCGGCCATCTCGCGGGTGTGGTACCGCTCGTAGATCACCCCGACGCAGGCGAACAGGGCCCCGGTCGTGATCCCGTGGTTGACCATCTGGATCACCGAGCCCTCCATCCCCGTCGCGTTCATCGCGAGCATCCCGAGCACGACGAATCCCATGTGGCTGACCGAGCTGTACGCCACCAGCCGCTTGATGTCGGTCTGGGCCAGGGACACCAGCGCCCCATAGATGATGCTGATTATGGCCAGGGTCGCCAGGAACGGGAACAGGAGCTGCGCCCCGATCGGTGTCATCCCCATGTTGAACCGAAGCAGGCCGTAGCCGCCGATCTTCAGCAACACCCCGGCCAGCACGATCGAGCCCGCCGTGGGCGCCTCGACGTGCGCCAGGGGAAGCCAGGTGTGGAACGGGAACATCGGCACCTTGATCGCGAACCCCGCGAACAGGAGCAGGAAGATCAGGGCCTGCGGGCTGGTCGTCCAGTGCTCCGCCTTGTGCCAGTCGGAGTCGGGCGGGAGCGTCGCCAGGCCGCGCGTCAGTTCGGGGATGGAGAAGGTGAGATGCCCGCTGTTCTGGTAGTAAACGACCACCAGCGCGATCACGCCGAGCAAGGTCAACAGGCCGCCGGCCACCGTGTAGAGGAAGAACGTCACCGACGCCCGCCGCCGCTCCGGCCCGCCCCAGATCCCGATCAGGAAGAAGAGCGGGATCAGCGTGAACTCGAAGAAAATGTAGAAGAGGATCACGTCGAGGCTCGCGAACAGCCCGAGCAGGCCCGACTCGAGCAACAGCAGCAGTGCGTAGTGCATCGGCGCGCGCTCGATGATCGACTCCCAGGACGCGAAGACCGTCGGGACCATCAGCACGGCCGTCAGCGCGAAGAGCCAGAGGCTCAGCCCGTCGAGCCCGAGGGCGAACCGAATGTCGGGCCGCTCCATCCAGCCGAGCCCGTACGGCCCGCCCTCCGGCCCGAATGCGAACTGCGGGTGCGTCACGCCCGGCCGGTACGCCGCGACCAGGACCAGGCTGAGGCCCAGCGTCACCAGCACCGTCGCCAGCGCGAGCGACCGCGCCGCCCGCATCTCCATCCGGGGCGCCAGGAATAGGACCACGCTCCCCAGCAGCGGAAGCAAGGCCGTGATCACCAACAACATCGCCATCGCAAAGCCCTCGTCGCCGGTCGAATTCGTTGCGTGTCTCGATCAGCTCAAAAGCAGGATCCAGAGCAGGACCGCGACGCCCAGCGCCGAGACCGCCGCGTAGAACTGGATCAGGCCGTTCTGGAACGGTGCCAGCACCTCGCGCCCGAAGATCCGAGGAACCCAGGCCGTCCCCACGACCAGCCCGTGGACCAGCCATTCATCGAGGAACGCGCAGACCGCGGCCAGGAACCGGAGCGGCCGGATGATTACCAGATCATAGAACTCATCGACATAGAATTTGTCATAAGAGGCCCAGTACAAGCGCCGCAGCCGCGCGGCGAGCTGGCCGGGAATCGGGCTCGGATTGGCATACATCAGGTAGCTCAGCCCGATGCCCAGGACGCCGACCAGGGTGCCGACGATGATCGTCGGCCAGTCGTACCCGTGCGGATGCTCGGGATGCACTAAGCCCTCGAAGCCGAGCGTCCACTCCAGGTGATGCTCGAACCAGTGGGTCCAAGGACCGAAGATCATGCCGACCACGAACGCGCCAGCGGCCAGGATGACCAGCGGATAGATCATGATCGGCGGCGATTCGTGCCCGAAATGCCCGTCATGGCCGTGGTCCGCACCATGGCCCGGATCGGCGTGCGACGAGCCGTGCGCCGAGACAACGGCATCGGCGTGCGCGTGGGCGGCGTGGGCGTCGGCCGCGGCCTCTTCCTCGGCCTCGGGGTCATTGGGGCTCGGCAGCTTCTCGGGGCCGAAGAAGGTCAGGAAGAACGCGCGCCCGGTGTAGAAAGCGGTCAGGAAGGCCGTGATCACCGCGATCCAGTAAATCGCCGTGTAGGCCCCTCCCCAGCCGTACCCCGCCGCGGCGTGCGAGGCTTGCTTCAAGGAGACGAGGATCTCATCCTTGCTCCAGAACCCCGCCAGGGGGGGGATGCCCGCCAGGGCCAGGCCGCCGACGGCGAACGTCCAGCAGGTCCAGGGGAGCCGATGACGCAGCCCCCGGAACCGCCGCAGGTCGATGATCCCCCCCGTCGCATGCATCACGCTCCCCGAGCCAAGGAAGAGCAGCGCCTTGAAGAAGGCATGCGTGAACAGGTGGAACATCGCGGCGACGAGCGCCAGCCGCGCCACGCCAGCGACCCCTGCGCCCAGCGCCATAAACATGAAGCCGAGCTGGCTCACGGTCGAATAGGCGAGCACGCGCTTCAGGTCGGTCTGCGTCAGGGCGATCGACGCCGAGAGCAAGGCGGTCAGGCAGCCGATGACGCAGACGACTAGTTGCACCCCCGGCACCAGGGCGATCCACGGCAAAGATCGGGCGATCAGGTAGACGCCCGCCGTGACCATCGTCGCGGCGTGGATCAAGGCCGAGACGGGCGTCGGGCCTTCCATCGCGTCGGGCAACCACACGTAGAGCGGCACCTGGGCGCTCTTGGCCGTGGCGCCCCAGAAGAGCAGGAGCGGGATCCCCACGAAGGCGGCGGGCGGCAACAGGCGGAGGTTCTCGGGGCTGAGCACGTTCCCGTAGTTGAGGTCGTGGTCCTTGACGACCGTCCACATCCAGAAGATCGCGATGGCGAACCCGACGTCGCCGACCCGGTTGACCAGGAACGCCTTCTTGGCCGCCGCCGACGCCGGCGGCTTCGTGTGCCAGAAGCCGATCAGCAGGTAGCTGCACGTCCCCACCCCCTCCCAGAAGACGTAGGTCAGCAGGTAGTTGCTCGACAGCACCAGCCCGGTCATCGAGAAGACGAACAGGCCGATGCAGGCAAAGAATCGGGGATATCCCGGGTCGCCCGCCATGTACCCGACGGCGAAGAGCGCCACCAGGGTTGAGACGAGCGTGACCATCGCCATCATCATCGTCGTCAGGCCGTCGAGCCGGCACTCGATCGGCACGTGGAGACCGCTGAGCGTCAGCCAGTCATAGACCACGGTCGTCGTCTCGGGCCCCGTGACGGTCAGCAGGCCGAGCGCGACGACGAACGCCAGGGCGGTCCCGATGACGACCGGCCAGTGCGCCTGCTGCCGGAGCCACGGCCCGCCCACCGCCGCGATCACGGCGCCCAGCAAGGGGAGAAACGGGACGAGCCAGGAGTAGTTGATCAGGAACTGGGACACGGTGAGGAGCCTCGATTTTAGGTTGGGCCTCGCTCCGCTCGACCCTCATGGATGACAAATGCCGAATGGCAAATGACAAATGGCAACACTCAATCCCGCCGCACGATCCAGGGCTCGCGCGGGTGGGGCGGCTCGACGCCGGCGGGAGTCAGGTGCGGGTACGACTCGGGGCCGGCGACCGGCTCGACCGGCTCGGCCTCGCCCACCGAATCGACGATCGGCGGCTGGCCCGGCTCGCGGATGTCCTGCCAGAGCATCACGTCGAGCGACGACCGCCGGTTGAACAAGATCAGGATCAGCGCCAAGGCGATCGACGCCTCGCACGCGGCGACCGTCAGGATGACGATCGTGAAGACCTGGCCGTTCCAGTTGCCGTGGTAGCGGCCGAACCCGACGAGCGTCAGCGCGGTCCCCTGGAGCATCATCTCGGATGAGAGGAACATCACGATCAGGTTCCGCCGCGCCAGGAACCCGATCATCCCCAGGACCATCAGCGCGGACCCGACCAGCAGGTAGTTCCGCAAGAGATCGAACGTAAAGGCTTCGGTCGGCGGCATGGCAAGGCCCTTTCCTGGGAATCGATGCCGATCATTCAAGCGTTCGTCGCCGCGGCGGCCGGGGCCGTGCTGTTGGGATTCTTGGGCCGGATCGGGGCCTTGGGCGTCGCGATCGCCAGGGCGCCGACCAGCGCGACGAACAAGAGCACGCCGGCCAGCTCGACGGTGACCAGGTAATCGGTGTAGAACGTCTCGCCCAGCCCGGCGACGTGCGGCTTGGCCGCGCCCTGGGCGTCGAAGAGCTGCGCCGTCGGCCGCGAACTGCGCGCCAGGACCTGGGCCACCTGGAGCCGTTTGGCCGGGATGGCCAGGCTCGCCAGGTCCTGGGTCCGGTGCAGGATACGGTCGCTGACCGTCGCCGTGGTCCGCTGGGCCATCGAGCCCGGCGCGGGGACGAGGAAGAGCGAGTACAGGAGCGCCCAGAAGAGCAGGAAGCAGGTCAACGTGGCCCGGAACGGCGCGCGGGCCGCGCGGTCGTAAGGGGCGCGGCCTTCCATCTGCGCCAGCATAATCACGAACAGGAACGTGACGATGATCGCGCCAGCGTAGACGATCACGGTCCCGGCCGCGAGGAACTGGGCGTCGGCCAGGAGAAACATGCCCGAGGTCGAGAGCACCACCGAGGCGAACCAGAGGGCGGTGTAGACCGGGTTGCGGGACGTGATCGTCAGCACCGCGCCCGCCACGGCGGCAAAGCTGAAGAGATAGAAGAAGAGGCTCGACAGGGACAGCCCGGCCGGGGCCCTCCAGAACAGGGCGAAGAGCGCGATGCTCAGCCCCACGAGCCCTCCGCCGACGGCATGGACCCGCACCGGCTTCGCCGAGCCGTGCCGGTGCGGCAGGAGCAGGTACGTCCCCGCCGCCCCCAGGATGACGACCGCCATGGCCAGAGACAGATCGCGCGCTGCGAGCGTGTTCACGGTTGCTGGTATCCTCACCTCAAGTTAAGAGGGCGAACGTTCCAGGGGCGTCGTTCCGGCGGCCGGGATGGTCGTCGTGGAGGCGTCGGCCGGCGGCGCGCCGTAGCGCATCGGCTCGGCGTCCTTGGTCATGTCGAAGACCGACAGGAGCTTCGCCTTGTCGAAGATCATCTGCTCGCGGCTCAGTCCGGTCAAGTCGTAGAGGCCCGTCAGCTCGATCGCCTCGACCGGGCAGGCCTCCTCGCACATCCCGCAGTAGATGCAGCGCAGCTCGTCGATGACGAAGCTCTCGCAATATTTCTCGCGGTCGGGCCAGGTTTCGGGGGCCGTCGCACCGACGATGTCGATGCAGTGCGCCGGGCAGGCCGTCGCGCAGAGCATGCAGGCGACACACTTGACCCGTCCCTGCTCGTCCTTGTTGAGCCGGTGCACGCCCCGATAGTTCGGGCTCGGGATGTGCTGCTCCTCGGGATATTGCACCGTGATCGCCCGGTTGCCGAACGCGCCGGGGACGAGCACCCCGGCGATGTGCTTCGCCGTCACCCCCAGCCCGACCGCGATCGCGGGCAGGTAGAGCCGCTCATGCCAAGCCAGCTTCGGAGGCGCCAGGCGCTTCAGGCTCGGATCGTCGGGATGCACGTCGGGATCTCCGTTCTTTCTAGTCTCATGGTTCGGGTGTCGGGTTTCGGATGGCAAATGTCAGATGGCGGATGGCCAATGATCAATGACAAACCAACGGTTGACCGATGGCGGGTATCACCCTCCTATCCATCCATTTCGATTTGCCTTGTGTCTTCTCCCATTTGGCATTTGCCGTCCCTCACGACCGCAGCCACTGCGCGATCGCGGCGGTCGCCACCAGGTTGACCAGCGCGAGCGGGATCAGCGACTTCCAGGCCAGGTCCATCAACTGGTCGTAGCGGAACCGGGGGAGCGTCCAGCGAATCCACATCATGAAGAGGATCATCAGCGCCACCTTGATGATCATCGCGAGGACCTTCACCAGCGCCCATATCCAGCCCGTCTGGTACTGGCTCGTCACAAACGGGATGTCCCAGCCACCGAAGAAGAGGATGATCGTCAGATAGCTGACCGTGATGACGTGGAGATATTCGCCGAGGAAGAACAGGCCGAACTTGATCGCCGAATACTCGGTGTGGTAACCGCCGACCAATTCCTGCTCCGCCTCGGGGAGGTCGAACGGCAATCGGTTCGTCTCGGCGAAGGCGCTGACGAGGAAGAGCAGGCACCCGATCGGCTGGACGATGAAGCCCCAGACGTGATGGTTGACCTGCCAGTTGATGATCGCGTTCAGGTCGAGTGAGCCGGCCACGAGCACCATGCCGAGGATTGACATGCCGAGCGGAATCTCGTAGCTGATCATCTGGGCGCTCGAGCGCACGCCGCCGAGGAACGAGTACTTGTTGTTCGACGACCAGCCGGCCAGGATCACGCCGTAGACCGCCAGACTGCCGATCGCGAAGACATACACGATGCCGACGTCAACCCCCGGCGCGATCTGGAACTCGACCGGTCCGGCGAACCCCCTCGGACTGCTCGGCCCGACCGGCCCGAACGGGACGACGGCGAAGGCGATGATCGCCGCGCTGAACAAGATCATCGGCGCCAGAATGAAGAGCGGCTTGGTGACGTAGCGCGGGATCACATCCTCCTTCAAGACCATCTTGGCGCCGTCGGCCAGGGGCTGCAACAGCCCGAGCGGGATCCCGAACTCCCGCCCGGCGCGGTTCGGCCCGATCCGGTCCTGGGCGTACGCCGCGACCTTGCGCTCGACCCAGATCAGGTACGCGACCGCGCCCAGCGTGATCCCGACCACGATGAGGATCTTCACCAAGATGCCAATCACCGCCAGCGGCGTCATGAGGCCATCCCTTTATTCTTCAAATGAGGAATTCAGGACTTAAGCGTTCTTTCCGCCCTTGGGGCTGGGCTCGCCGGGCCGGTCGCCCTTGAGCCCCCGGGGCCCCATCCACGGATCGCGGAAGCCGGCGCCGGCCAAGGCCGGCTCGGGCTTGGCCAGCGTGGCGCCGAACGGGGCGAGGCGGCCCTCCTGGGCGACGTGGAAGGCCGGCACGGTCGCGGCCAGCTCGGCCAGCACGGTGCGCGAGCGGATCGGCCCCGTTCCGCGGCCGAGCAGGATCGAGAACAGGTCGAGGTCGGGCAAGGTCCCGTCGCGCGGGGGCAACGCCGCCTCGGAATACTGGAGCCGGCCGTCGGCGTTGACGTAGCACCCCGCCTTCTCAGCGAAAGTCGCCCCCGCGAGCACGACGTCGGCCAGTTGGGCCAGTTGCGTGACCTGCGTGTCCTGCACGATGAGGAACTCAATCTTCGAGCGGATCGCCTGGGCCTGCTCGTCGTCGATCCACGGGTCGATCGCGCCGGAGGCGACGTAGACCGCCTGGAAGTCGCCGAGCCGGACGCGCCCGAGGAAGTCGCCGAAGCTGATGACCTCACCCTGGAAGTGGTCGAGGATCGCCTCGACCCCGCGCCGGTTCGGGCACTTTTCAGCGTGGATCGTGAACGCGCGGGGGACGACGAAGCTGGTGTCGCCGGTGCGCCCCTTGGTCTGGTCGGGGGTGAAGGTCCGGTCCTGGCCGCGGGTCGGGACCGGGCCGAGGACGAGCACCGAGTTCGGGTCCAGGCCCTTGAGATAGGAGGCCATCAGGTACGCCTCCTCGACCGTCAAGAACGGCGAGAGGACGCCCGCGACGGTCCCCCCCGCCTCGACGACCTGCTTCAGCTTCTGGCCGACGGTGTTGAGCGCCTGGTCGATCGGGGCCGGTTGCAGGTCCCCCTGCTGGCGGACGTACATGGCCGACAGCAGCGCGGGGTCATTGGCGGCGTTGTAGCTGTACCGCCCCTCGTCGCAGATCCAGAAGTCGTTGACGTGCGGGTTGTACCGCGGCTTGAACCGCCAGAGCTGGCCGCGGTTCTCCTCGGCGCTGATGTTGCAGCCGGTCGAGCAGCGGGTGCAGATGGCGTCATGCTTCGAGAGGAACCAGACGCGCTGCTTGTGCAGGAAGTCCTTGTCGAGCAAGGCGCCGACCGGGCAGAGGTCGACGACGTTGCCGGCGAGCGGGTTGGCGACCGGATGGCCGGGAAACACGTCGATCTCGGCATGGTTCCCCCGGCGCATCACCTCGAGCTCGCCGGTCTGGGTGATCTCGCGGGTGAACCGGACACACCGGGTGCACATAATGCACCGGTCCTGGTTCAACTGGATCAGGTCGGAGACGTCCTTGCGGGGGTTGACCGTGCGCTCCTCGACGAACCGGTGGATCGCCTGGCCGTACTCGTAGCTGTAGTCTTGCAGGCCGCACTCGCCCGCCTGGTCGCAGACGGGGCAATCGAGCGGGTGGTTAATCAGGAGGTACTCCATGATCATCCGCTGATGCTCCTTGACCTGCGGGCTGTTGGTGACGAGCACCGTCATGTCCTTGGCCGGGGTCTGGCAGCCGGGGACGAGCTTGGGGATCATCTTGATCTCGTCCGTCTTCGGGTCCTTGGTGCCGACCTCGATCTCGCACATCCGGCAGTTGGCCACGACCGAGAGCGCGGGGTGCCAGCAGTAGTAAGGGATATCGACCCCGACCCTCATGGCCATCTGGATCGCGTTCAGCTTCTCCCCCTCGGGGAGGGTGTGCTCTTGTCCGTTGATGAAGATGGTCGCCATCGGGGTTCCTTCAAGGCCTGGCCGGACGTGCCGTTGCACGCACCCGACAATCCCTCGGTCATCTTCAATTCATGTGCGGCGAGCGCAACGCGCCGCCGGGGCTGGGCAGGATGGTCAGCGCGGTGTTCGTCGGATCGACTGGCGCGCCGTGGGCGATCGCCTCCTGGAGCCGGGTCACCTGGCGCGGGCTGGCCTGGTGGGTCCTGATGTATTCCTCGAACTCGGCGCGGAACTTGGCGATCGCGTTCTTGACCGGCCAAGCGGCGCCGTCGGCCAGGCCGCAGATCGTGGTCCCGGGGATGATCCCCATGTTATTGGCCATCTG
>JBKOZB010000210.1:0-5444 GCA_046744225.1 Planctomycetota bacterium
GTGTAAGCACCGTGGGATGGAGTGGACGGAGGCGGGTGTGGTGTCGTTGGCGGTGCTGGAAGCGGCGCGGCGCAATGGCGAGTTGCCCACCTGGAGGGCCAAGCACCGCTTACCCGCCTGGAAGACCCCGAGGAGTCGAACGAAGGCCGCCTGAGCGACTCCAGACGGCGCACAGACTGGCGACCGGCAAGAAATCTTTTGTATCTTATCATTCCAGTATTGTTTACCGACCGACCCAGGGGAGCGGCCCGCGGCCGCGCGATACCCACCATTGATCCCTGACCGTTTGAGAATCGCTGAGTCATGTCCTAAGCTTGTGGGGAGGCATCGGCGCCTCCGCATTTGCCCTGCCCGGGAGGAGCGTGATGCCGCCCCCGCGGAAGAGTCCCATTATCCTGACAGCGGCCGGCGTCGTCTGGGGTCTCGTGGTGATGGCTGGGTTCCGGGCCGTCCACTCCTACGAATCAACCCCGGGGTCGGCGGGGATCCGCCGCCACCAGTGGCCCCAAGGCAGTCGCGTCCGCCCGGATCCGGGACGGGCCAACCTCGTCTTGCTGGCGCACCCACGCTGTCCCTGTACAAGGGCCAGCCTCGATGAGCTGGCGCGGATCGAGGCGCGTTGCCGGGGTTCAGTGGCCATCCACGTCCTCTTCTTCCGGCCCGGCCGGGAGCCCGGTCGATGGGGGGTTACGGACCTGTGGCGCCGCGCGGCCGCCATCCCCGGCGCCCAGGTGCTCGACGACCCGGATGGGGTTGAGGCCTCCCGCTTCGGCGCTGCGACGTCCGGCCATGCGCTCCTGTATGACCGGGCCGGGCGGCTCCTCTTCACCGGCGGGATCACCGCCGCGCGGGGGCGAACCGGCACGAATCCCTGGAGCGACGCGGTGATCGCCCTCCTGTCCGGCGAGCCGTCGCCTCGAACCCATGCCCCCGTCTTCGGCTGCCCCATCCGCGAGACCCCGATCGTCCCCGGAGAGGAGTGAGTCGCAGCATGAGCCACCACTCGGGGGACGAGACGGCCCGGGACGCGAGCTCGCGCCACGCCCGGGCGATGTTCGCCGAGAACCTCGACGGCATTGCCCGCCGTACCGATCGGCTGTTCGCCGTGCTGATCCTCTCCGAGTGGCTCGCGGCGATCATCGTCGCCCTGCTCGTCTCGCCCCGCACGTGGGCGGGGGCCTCGAGCTGGGTGCACGTCCACGTCTGGGCGGCTCTCGGACTCGGCGGTGCAATCGCCAGCCTCCCGGTCGCCCTGGCCCTGACCCGGCCAGGTCGGATCGGGACGCGTCATGCCATCGCAGCCGGCCAGATGCTCATGGGTGCGCTCCTGATCCACCTGACCGGCGGCCGGATCGAGACCCACTTCCACGTCTTCGGCTCGCTCGCCTTCCTCGCCTTCTACCGCGACTGGCGGGTCCTTGTCTCGGCCTCGGTCGTCGTCACCGTCGATCACCTGCTGCGCGGCCTCTTCTGGCCGCGATCGGTCTACGGCGTCTCGATCATCGAGCCCTGGCGGTGGGTCGAGCACGCCGGCTGGGTCGTCTTCGAGGACATCTTCCTCATCCGATTCTGCCTGGAGGGCACTCGCGAGCTGAGGCGGGCCGCCGAACGACAGGCCGAGATGGAGGAGGCGCGCAAGCGGATCGGAGCAGCGGGCCGAGCGCGGGCCACCGAGCTCGAGGCGCGCGTCGCCGAGCGGACCGCCGAACTTGAGCGGGCCAACAGTTCCATGATGGAGGAGATCGCCGAGCGACAGCGAGCGGAGCGGGCGTTGCGCGGAAGTGAGGAGCGCTTCCGCCAGATGGCGGAGAACATCGGCGAGGTCGTCTGGCTGAGCGACGCCGAGTTCCGAGGGTTCCTCTACGTCAATCCCGCCTATGAGGTGATTTGGAAACGCACGTGCCAGAGCCTCTACGATCGGCCCCTCTCGTTCCTAGAGGGCATCCACCCGGACGACCGCCCGCGGATCAAAGCCATCATGAGGCGGCAGGGGCATCGGAGCGAGCTCGAGGAGGAATATCGGGTCAAACGGCCGGACGGCTCGGTGCGCTGGGTGTGGGCCCGCAACTATCCGGTCCGGGACGAGGCGGGGCAGCATAACGGCATGGTCGGAATCATCCAGGACATCACCGAGCGGAAGCAGGCCGAGGAGGCGGCGGTGGCGGCCCGGACGGCGGCTGAGGCGGCTACGCGGGCCAAGAGCGAGTTCCTGGCCAACATGAGCCACGAGATCCGCACTCCGATGAACGGCATCCTCGGTATGACCGAGCTGGTCCTGGACACCGCGCTCTCGCTCGAGCAGCGTGAGTACCTGGAGATGGTCGCCTCGTCGGCCGACGCCCTCCTGACAGTGATCAACGACATCCTCGACTTCTCCAAGATCGAAGCGGGCAAGTTCGAGCTGGACCCCGGCCTGCTCGACCTGCGCGATTGCCTGGGCGACGCGATGCGGACGCTCGGCCTGCGGGCCTTCCAGAAGGGCCTGGAGCTGGCCTTCGACATCGCCCCGGACGTGCCGGACGCCCTGATCGGCGACGGCGGCCGCTTGCGCCAGGTCCTGGTGAACCTCGTCGGTAACGCCGTCAAGTTCACCGAGCGGGGCGAGATCCTCGTCACGGTCGAGCGGGCGTGGTGGGACGGCGAGGAGGTCGGGCTGCGATTCGCGGTCGCCGACACGGGCATCGGGGTCCCGCCCGAAAGACAGTCGGCGATCTTCTCGCCGTTTGAGCAGGCCGACGGCTCGACGACCCGCAAGTACGGGGGCACGGGTCTGGGCCTGTCGATCTCCTGCCGCCTGGTCGAGATGATGGGCGGGAAGATCGAGCTGGAGAGCCGCGTCAGCGAGGGGAGCACGTTCTCGTTCATCGCCCGGTTCGGCGTGCGGAGCGTGGAGGATCTCGAAGCGGACCTCGCGACCTCGGAAGAGTTTCGCGACCTGCCCGTGCTGATCGTGGACGATAACGCGACGAACCGCCGCATCCTCCGGACCATGGTGGCGCAATGGGACATGCGGCCGACGACCGCCGAGGACGGCCGCTCGGCCCTGCTCCAGCTGCGGCGGGCGGCGACCGCGTGCGAGCCGTTCCGCCTGGTCCTGGTCGACGCGATGATGCCCGAGATGGACGGATTCGCCTTCGCGGGACGGGCCCGGGAGGAATGGACCCCGGCCGAGTTGCCGATCATCATGCTCTCCTCGGCTGGCCCGCAGGGGGACGTGGCCCGGTGTCGCGAGCTGGGCATGATCTTCCTGACCAAGCCGGTCAAGCAGTCGGACCTCCAGCGGATGATCGCGGGCGTCCTGTCGGCCGGGACGGCCGCGGTGGCCAGGCCCCCCTCCGCCCGCCCCGAACCAGCGCCGCCGAGTCCCTCGCCCGGACGTTTGCGCGTCCTGGTGGCCGAGGACATCGCGGTCAATCAGACGCTGGCCGTCCGGCTGCTGGCAAAGCAAGGGCACAAAGCGGTCGTCGTCGGCGACGGCCGGCAAGCCCTGGACGCCCTGGAGGGCGGTGGGTTCGATCTCGTGCTGATGGACGTGCAGATGCCCGTGCTGGATGGCCTGGAGGCCACGCGCCTGCTGCGGCAGCGCGAGCGGCGTTCGGGGGGGCATGTCCCGGTCATCGCTATGACGGCCCACGCGATGCGAGGGGACCGCGAGCGCTGCCTGGAAGGGGGCTGCGACGACTACGTCGCCAAGCCGATGCGGTTCCGGGAGCTTGCCGCCGCGATCGAGCGTTGCCTGGCCCGTTCGCGTCCGCCCGCCCCAGGGAGGGCGGACGCCGGGGTCCTGCCGAAGGCGACACCCGCCGCGACCACGTTCGACCTGGCTTCGGCCCTGGAGGAGGTCGACGGCGACGCGGAGCTGTTGCGCGAGATGGCCCAGGTCTTCCTGGAGGACCACCCGCAGTTGATGACGGCGGTCCGCGAGGCGGCCGCCGCGTGTGACCCGGGGCGGTTGCGCCGGGCGGCGCACGCCTTGAAGGGTGCGGTCGCCAACTTCGCCGCGCGCGAGGCCGTCGCAGCGGCCCAGCGCCTCGAGGCGATGGGGCGGGACGGGACCCCCTCCGAGGCCGGTCCCGTCGTGAGCGAGCTGGAAGGCCTGATCGACCGCCTGGCGGCGGAGCTGACGGCGTTCGCCGTCGCCACTCCTGTCTAATCCTTCGAATTATTTTGCTCGTTACAATGAACATCTTAGTTGCGGAAGATGATCGGGCCTCCTCCCTGAAGCTCCGCAGGACTCTCGAGAAGATGGGCCACTCGGTGGACGTCGTCTACAACGGGGCCGACGCCTGGCGGCGCGTCCGCTTCGACGGGGGGGTCACCCTGCTGATCTCCGACTGGGAGATGCCCGAGATGGATGGGCCCGAGCTCTGTCGACTCATCCGTGCCCAATCTAACGCCTTGTACACCTATATCATCCTGCTGACCGCACGCGCTAGTCGGGATGACCGCCTGGTGGGCCTGCAGGCCGGTGCCGACGATTTCCTGACCAAGCCGCTCGACGCCGGTGAGCTGGTCGCCCGACTGAACATCGCCTGGCGGATCCTGGCGATGCAGGAGCAGTTGCGGGCCCATGCGGCGCAACTGGCGGAGTTCCACGCGGCCCTGGAGCGACAAAACGCGCTTTTGGAGCAGAAAAATGCGCTACTGGCCGAGCGGGCCGTCACCGACGGCCTGACCGGGTTGAGCAATCGGCGGCACTTCGATGAGGCACTCCGAGCGGCCCTGTCGTTCGCTAGTCGCCACGATCAGCCCCTGTCGCTGATGCTCCTCGACGTAGACCATTTCAAATCCTACAACGATGCCTTCGGCCACCCGGCCGGCGACAACGTGCTCCGCGCTGTGGCCGAGATACTACAGTCCAACGCGCGGGACAATGACGTGGTTGCCCGCTACGGCGGCGAGGAGTTTGCCCTGGTGCTGCCGGCGACCGACGCGTGCTGCGTGCGGTCGGTCGCCGAGCGGCTGCGGGCCGCGGTCGCTTCTCGCCCCTGGCCGCTCCGCCCCGTGACGGCCAGCTTCGGGCTGGCGACGACGAACACGTCGGACCCGGAAGCCATCCGCCTGATCGAGGAGGCGGACCGGGCCCTCTACGCCTCGAAAGCTTGGGGCCGTAATCGCGTCACCCACCATCTCGACCTGGTCCCGTCCTCCCTGCAGACGGAGATGGGGTTTGACGAGTAACGGAACCGTCAGTGTCGTTACTTCTACAACACCAGCCGCTATCGTATTTGCACCTCGCGATCTCCGTAAGCCGGACGCCAGCGGCGTGCCGCCGGCGCCGCGTCCGCTTCGTGTGGCTGATTCGCACCTGCGCATTCCGCCGCTGCGCCCGCTCGAGCAGCCGCGCCCTCCCCGCGATCAGCCGAGCCGGCGCCGACCCGATCAACCACCACGACCGCACCAAAGCCGCGGCCGCCGTGCGCCCCTGGCCGACCGTCCGCTCC